>JBBTPG010000178.1:0-3020 GCA_038066315.1 Chloroflexota bacterium
GTCGATCTCGGCCCAGACGGGGCGGCCGGTCCAGCGGGTGTCCATGGGAGAGAGTCTATCAGTCTCTCGGTCGATCAGCCTCTCAGGCACCACGCCTCGGCCGTGAGTCTGAAAGACTGATCGACCGAAAGACTCAAGGAACCAACGCCCACGTCTTCGGCAGGCGATAGACGAAGGTGCTGCCGGTCATGCGCTCGCCATCGAAGACTTCGCCGCGGCCGCTGCGCGTGATCTCCTGGTAGCCGTTCTGCAACGTAATGATGCGGCGGTCGACCAGGTTGATCACGACGGCGCCGGCCTTCACGGGGCGGAGGCTGGCCTCACGCGTCACGTCGTCGACGACGCGGAACAGCGGCGACTCATCGGGCGCGGCGTGCTCGAGCGCATTGTGGATGGCCGCGTAGCGGCCCGGCGCGTTGCGCTCGTCGAACATCACGAGACCGTTCGCGACGCGCTCGCGCAGGCCGGCGTAGTAGGGCTCGGCCCGCTCGAGCAGCTCGTCGATAGCGGCCGGATTCGTCGTACAGGAACGCAGGAGCGCAGGCAGTGCCTCGCCGTGCGCGACGAAGCTGACACCGCCCGAGCCATCGATAATCGTGAGCCGCAGCAGGTTCATGGACGCGTTCCGAATTGCGAGGCCTTCGCTTATGAAGGTACCATCCGTTCGGAAACGCTGTCAAAACGTTGCTGTACGCGGCGGCGCCAGGCAGAACGAGCGCATCCACAGGCGCGCGCGCACTCCGGACCACGACCATATGCGCACACACCGCCAACGCGCCGTCACGCGCGCCGCTGCGCTCTTCGCCGCCGCCGTCGTCGCAGCGGCGTGCGGCGGGTCGAAGGATGCGCGTCCATCGGCGACACCGCCGCCGGCCGATGCCACCGCCGGCGGCGCCACGGCTCCGGCGCCGACATCCACGTCAACGCCCGCGCCGCCCGATCCCAACCTGGGCGACCGCCTGCGGGAAGCGGGCGAGTTCGAGGCGGCGGCCGACGTCTACGCATCTATCGCCGCGCACACGAGCGACGACGAGCAGCAGTCGGCGCGGCTTGCGCAGGCGCAACTGCTGTCCCGCGCCGGGCGCTACGCCGATGCACGCGCGGTGCTCGACGCGTACCTCGCGGCGGCCGGAGCGGCGGGCGATGCGAGCGCGGCGCGATACCTGCTCGCGTCCGCGCTGGACGACCTCGGCGAGACGCAGGGCGCACTCGACAGCTACGAGCGCTACATCACGGCGGGCGGCGCGGCGGCCGACTTCGCGCGCATCGAGCGGGCGAAGCTGCTGGCGCGGCTCGGACGCAGCGCGGACGCCGTGACCGCCGCGGAGTTGGTGCTCGCAAGCAACCTGCTGCCGGAGTTCAAGGCGTCGTTCACGCTGAGCATGGGCAAGGCGTTCGAGCAGGGCAAGGACGACGCGGACGCGCTGGCGTGGTACGGACGCGCGAAGACGATCGATGGCGGCGACGTCGCGTCCGCGTCAGCGCGGATCGGCGCCATCAAGAAGCGGCTGGGCGACGCGACATGGTCCGGCGAGTACACGCAGGCGGTCGTGTCGTATCCGTCGAGCGGCGTCGCGCCCGATTTGCTCGACGAGTTGGACGCGGCCGGCATCGTCGTGAGTGACTATGCGCGCGGCGTGGTCGAATATCGCGCGTTCCGCAATGCGGACGCGCGCGCGGCGTTGGCGCGCGCAGCGGCGAGCGGCGACAACGCGGCGGAGGCGACGTACTACCTGGGCGCACTCGATGAACGCGCCGGCGACAACGCAGCGGCGATCGAGGACTACCGGCGAGCGCACGAGCTGAATCCAGCATCGACGCTGGCGGACGACGCGCTGTGGTGGCGCGGACGGCTGTTGGAGCACGCCGGGCGATTCAGCGAGGCCGGCGACGTGTACGGGGCGCTCGTCGCGGACTATCCGGCATCATCCTGGCGGGGCGATGCGGACTTCCGGCGCGGGCTGGCGCTGTACAGGGCGCAGAACTACGCGGGCGCGGCCCTCGCGTGGTCGGTGATCGCGGCGACGGCGGGCGGTGACGACGCGCTTCGCGCGCGCTTCTGGCAGGGGCGTGCGCTCCGGGCGTCGCGCGATCCGCTGGCAGATGCGGTGCTGTCGCAGCTCGCGTCGGATCCGGACGCGCGCGGCGATTTCTACGCGCTACGCGCGGAAGTGCTGCTAGGCGAGAACGCACAGAACGAGAAGACGGTCGAGCTACAGGACGCGAGCGTCGACTGGAGCAAGACCGCGCGCTACCTCAACGAAGTCACCGGTACAGACCCCCAGGCAACCGGGACGCCCGAGGCCGATGACGGGCGCTGGGCCGCCGGCGCCGCGCTCGACGAGGTGGGGCTGCGCGCACAGTCCGACGCGGTGTTCCGGTCGATGCTGCACGACAACAGGGACGACGCGGCGGCGCTGTTCCGCATCGCCCGGCGGTTTGCGGAGGAGCGGCGGACGCCGTTGGCGGCGCGCGCGGCGGTGACGCTGATCGGCGCGCTGCCGAAGACGGCGCCAACCACGCCCGACGATCTGCTGCGCGTCGCCTATCCGGCGGCATTCGGCGATCTCGCGACGGAGGCGGCGAAGCAAGAAGACATCTCGCCGCTGCTGCTGCTCTCGCTCGTCCGCCAGGAGAGCTTCTTCGACGCGGAAGCCGGATCGAGCGCGGGTGCGCTCGGTCTCACGCAGGTCGTGCCGGCGACGGGCCTGGCGATCGCGACGAAGCTCGGCATCGCGGATTTTGCGGCGAACGACCTCTACCGCCCGAAGATCAGCCTCCAATTCGGCGCGAGCTACCTCGCCTCGCAGCTCGCGGCGTTCGGCGGCGATCCGTACCGCGCGCTCGCGGCGTACAACGCGGGGCCGGGCGCGGCGTCGGATGCGGCGGATGCCGCCGGCAGCGACGACGACCTGTTCGTCGAAGAGCTGGAGTTCGACGAAACGAGGTTATACGTGCGTCTCGTGATGCAGAATCTCGCGCGCTACAGGCAGCTGTACGCGGGCCTCGACAGGCCGTCG
>JBBTPG010000178.1:3120-10667 GCA_038066315.1 Chloroflexota bacterium
GACCGCAACGCCGAATGTTAGACTGGCGTACTTGCGACGCACGGTGGGCGAGGTCAGATGCGTACACTCCTCCGCACGGCGCTCCGGCCGATGACGGCTGACGACATCACGCAGGTGGCGGATGTCGAGAGGGAGTCGTTCCCTTCGATGTGGCCGCAGACCGCGTATCGCCGCGAGCTGAGCAATAAGCTCGCGCGGTACCTGGTGCTGACGGAGCTGCGCGACACGCCGCTGGAGCCGCCCGCGACGAGCGGCCTGTGGGGCGCGCTGCGCCGCATCGTCGGCGGCGACGCGTCACCCGGGTCGCACGAGTACCTGCTCGGCTTCATCGGCCTCTGGTTGATGGTCGGGGAAGCGCACATCGTTACGGTGGCTGTGCGCGAGCGGTACCGCCGGATGGGCGTCGGCGAGCGGCTGGTGATCGCCGCCCTGGAGCTGGCGATGGACGCCGGCCAGGAGGTGGCCACGCTGGAGGTGCGCGCATCGAACGAGACGGCGCAGCGGCTGTACGAGAAGTACGGCTTCGCGCGGCTCGGCCTGCGGAAGCGCTACTACACCGACAACAACGAAGACGCCGTGATCATGACGACGCCGGACCTCTTCGCCGAGGAATTTCGGACGCGATTCAGCGAGCTGCGGGCGCTGCATCGGGCCGAGTATCCGGACCTGTGGGCGTAGCTGGCCGCCGGAGGCTGGAGAAGGGGTTGGAGGACGCCATGACCGTCGGGCGGCGATGGTATGCGTTCTGCGCGATCGCGCTTGCCTCGATTGCGCTGGCAGCGTGCGATGGTGGCGCGAAGCCGACCACTACGCCTGCCCCAGGGGCGGCATCCACCGCGACAGCGGCAGCACTCTTCGATGCGCCGACAGCGAGTGCGCCGGCGACGGCTTCGAGCGGCACAGCCGCAGGCGCGTCACCCATCGCGACGCCGGATCTCGCCGGACGTACGCCGTGCGCCACGGCGAAGCCGCACGCGACGGGCGACAGCGACGAGACGCTGCGGTCCGGCGGCATCGACCGGACATACATCCTGCACGTGCCGCCGTCGTACGACGGGACGCGCCGGACGCCGCTGGTGTTGAACCTGCACGGCTTCGGGTCGAACGCGCGGCAGCAGGCGATCTACTCCGGCTTCCCCGCGAAGGGCGACCGCGAAGGCTTCATCGTCGTCACGCCCGACGGCACGGGCGAGCCGCGGCACTGGAACTATCCGGGGATTGGCGGCGCGGACGACATCGCCTTCATGCGCGACCTGCTCGATCACGTCGAGACGGACCTCTGTATCGATGCGAAGCGCGTCTTCGTATCGGGCATGTCGAACGGCGCGGCGATGTCGTCGTTCATCGCCTGCGCGATGCCGGACCGCATCACCGCGATCGCGCCCGTCGCGGCGACGGCGTATCCGCCGTCCTGCGCGGACGTGCGGGCGATCCCGGTGATCAGCTTTCGCGGCACCGAGGACCCGTGCGTGCCGTTCGACGGTGGCACGTCAACGTGCGGCATGAGGCTGCCCGTCGCGCCCGTCGAGGACGTGATGCGCAACTGGGCCACGCACGACCGCTGCAACCTTGATGCGGCACGGCAGCGGTTCGGCCCGCACGTGCGGACGATCGCGTACAGCGAGTGCGCCGACGACACGGCGGTGGTGCTGTTCGTGATCGAGGGCGGCGGCCACACGTGGCCCGGCTCGATCGACGTGCCGCGGCTGGGGCCGACGACGCACGAGGTGAACGCCACGGACGAGATCTGGTACTTCTTCGTCGGACAGGGTCAGCTACGTCGATGACCGGGGCTTCGCGGACGCGAGCCTGGATGCTGGAAGCTAGCGGCTGGATCGATCAGACTGCGGCGCGCGCGTGGCCGGTGGCGATGCCCTGTCGGCCACATGGGGGTCTCCTGCGGCGACTCTTCGACCGCCTCTACGGCGCTTACGCCGATCGCAGTGATCATGGAGCAATGACATGACGAAGATGAAGTTTGGCATCCAGACCAGCCTGAACAACGTGGAGTGGCGCGAGATCGAGGATATGTGGAAGTTCCTCGACCGCGACACGAAGTTCTACTCGGCGTGGACGTTCGACCACTTCGTGCCGCCGGGGCCGGGGCAGGACGCGAACGCCAACTGCTTCGAAGGCTGGTCGGCGCTGGCGGCGCTGGCGGCGATCACGGACCGTATTCGCCTGGGCTGCCTGGTCACGGGTGTGACGTATCGCGAGCCCGCGGTGCTCGCGAAGATGGCGGCGACCGTGGACCACGTGAGCGATGGACGGCTGGAGTTCGCCATCGGCGCGTCGTGGCACGAGGCTGAGCACCGCATGTACGGCATCCCGTTTCCGCCGGTGAAGGAGCGCCAGGACCGGCTCGAAGAAGCGATGCAGGTGATCCGGCTGCTCTTCGACGCCGACGGCCGCGTGAATTTCGATGGCACGTACTATCACCTGCGCGACGCGGTGTTCGTGCCGAAGTGCGTGCAGCGCCCGCACCCGCCGATCATGATCGGCGGCGGCGGCGAGCAGCGGACGCTGCGTGCCGTAGCGCGCTACGGCGACGTGATGAACGTCTTCGGCACGCCGGACGTTGTCAGGAAGAAGATTGAGGTGCTGGAGCGCCACTGCCGCGATGCCGGACGGGATCCGGCCGAGATCGAGAAGACGGTCTCGGCGAGCGTCGTCGTCAGCGACAACCAGGGCCTGATCGACCGCCTGGCGGGGATGTTCGGCGCAGGCATGGGGCTGTCCGCGGACGAGGCGAAGCAGGTGCTGCCCATCGGCCCGCCGGCGCACGTACGCGGCGTGGTCGAGGCGTATGCGGCCGCCGGCGTGACGACGATCATCGCGATGACGCAGGGGCCGTGGAAGCGCGAAGTCTACCAGCGGATGAACGACGAGGTTGTCGCCGCCTTCACATAGCGCCGGAAAAGCCCTGGAATTAGGCGCCAGATCGTTGCAAGGGGGCTTGCAACAGTGGTACTGTACCTTGTCTAACAGTAGTTTCCCGTCCGAGAGCCCGTCGCGAAACGCCCTACGCTTCGCCCGTCCTGACGACAAGGAAACGTTCATCGGAGGTCGTCAGGTGGCATTCACCGACAAGCAATTGACGTGCGTGGACTGCGGAGCGGAATTCACGTTCACCGCAGAAGACCAGGAGTTCCACGCGAGCCGCGGCTTCTCAAACGAGCCGAAGCGCTGCCCGGACTGCCGGAGGGCCCGCAAGGCCACTCGCGGCGACGCGGGCGGTGGGTACGGCGGCGGCGGTGGTGGTGGCGGCGGCTACTCGTCGGGGCCGCGGCAGATGTTCCCGGCTCAGTGCGCGAGTTGCGGCAAGGAGACGGAAGTGCCGTTCCAGCCGCGCGGAGACCGTCCGGTCTACTGCCGCGACTGCTTTCAGCAGCGTGCGCCGGACAGCGGAGGCCGCAGCGGCGGCGGCCGCAGCGGCGGTGGTGGCGGCGGCTACGGCGGTGGTGGCGGTGGCGGAGGCCGTCGCTACTAGACCGCGCCGGACAATCGAATAGCGAAAGACGGACGCCGCGCGGCGTCCGTCTTTTTTCGTCCGAGCCGCCGTCTCCCAGATTCTGAGGATGATAGGCAACATCGAGCCGTTCGCGCGTCCGACATCAGACGCATAGCGAACGAGGGCACACTGCCGTGTGCCCCTACTTGGGGCTCTCTCTCATAGCGATAACTATCGCGCGGGCTGCGCCGCAGTCGCACCAACCTCGGTGTGTCCGTTCGTGGCGCGCTTGCCGCTGGCGCCGGCGGCGTGCTGCTCGTACGTCATGCGGTAGAGGTTTGCGTAGCGGCCGCCCAGGGCCAGCAGGTCGTCGTGCTTGCCCTGCTCGACGATGCGGCCGTGCTCGAGCACGATGATGCGGTCGGCGTTGCGGACCGTCGACAGCCGGTGCGCGATGACGAACGACGTCCGTCCCTCCAACAGCGTGTTCAGCGCGCGCTGGATGATCACTTCGGTCTGGGTGTCGACGTTCGCCGTCGCCTCATCGAGGATGAGAATGCGCGGCCGCGCGATGATTGCGCGAGCGAAGCTGATCAGCTGCCGCTGCCCGACCGAGAGATTCATACCGCGCTCGTGCAGGTACGTGTCGTAGCCGTTCTCCAGCCGCGCGATGAAGTCGTGCGCACCGACCGTCCGCGCAGCCTCCTCGATCTCCTCGTCCGTCGCCTCTTCGCGGCCGTAGCGGATGTTCTCGGCGACGGTGCCGGAGAACAGGAACGGCTCCTGCAACACCAGCCCCAGGCGGCGCGACAGGCTGCGGTGCGAGATCTTCCGCACGTCGATGCCGTCGATCTCGATCGCGCCTTCGGTGACGTCGTAGAAGCGCGCCAACAGCGCCGTCAGCGTCGTCTTGCCCGCGCCCGTCTGGCCGACGAACGCGATCGTCTCGCCTGGCTGCACGTGCAGGTCGATGTCGTCGAGCACGGGCACGTCCTCGACATAGCGGAACGTCACGTGGTTGAAGTCGACGCGGCCGGTGATGTCGTCGACGTCCACGGCATCCGGTGCATCCTCGAAGTCCGGCTTCGTATCGAGCACTTCCAGCACGCGCTCGCCGCCGGCCATCGCGCGCTGGAGCTGCGTGTACTGGAGCACCAGGTCGCGCACCGGGTCGAAGAAGAGCTGGAGTTGCAGCGTGAACGCGATGAGCGCCGCGACTTCCATCTGGCCGTGCAGCACGCGGTACCCGCCGTAGCCGACCACGAGTGATACGCCGACGGCGACGATCACTTCGACCGCCGGCGTGACGGCGGCGGTCAGCCGGCCGGCATCGACGTTGGCGCGCAGGTTCTGCTGGTTGATGTTGTCGAAGCGCTTCGCGTTCTCGTCCTCGCGCGAAAGACTCTGGATGACGCGCACGCCGGAGACGTTCTCCTGCAGATTCGCGTTCACGACGGCGATGGCCTGGCGCACCCGGATGAACGCCATGCGAGAGTAGTTCTGCCATACGGCCATCGTGATGACGAGCACGGGCACGACCGTGAACGTCACGAGCGCCAGCCGCACGTCGAAGTACATCAGGAACGCGACTGAGAGGCCGATGCCGGCGATGTCGCCGATGATCGTCAGGAAGCCGCTCGTCATCAGGTCTTGCAGGGACGTGACGTCGCTCGTCACGCGCGACATGACGCGGCCGACCTCGTTGTTATCGTAGAAGCGCAGGCTCAGCTTCTGCAGGTGCGCGAACATGTCGCGCCGCAGGCCGAGCAGCAGGCGGTGGCCGATCCAGCCCGTCGACGTGAGCTGCACGTAGTAAAAGCCGGCCGACAGCGCAGCGAGGACGATGTACACCCAGCCCCACTGGTTGAGCGCACCGATGTCCTTGTGCAGCGCGGCGTCGATCAGCCCGCGCACGGCCAGCGGCATCGTGCGCGTCATCACCGCATAGCCGAGCGTGCCGATCAGCGCGAGCAGCAGGCGGCCCCGGTACGGCGCGACGAACTTGTACAGACGCATGACGACGCGGTGGTTGTAGACGGAGCCGAGCTCGTCGTCATCCCAGCCGTCGGTGCTGCGCCGCAGCGAGTTCGGCCGCAGATTGTTCTGCCAGTTGCCGCCGCCGCTCCAGCCGCCTGCCGAGCCCGCGCCACCAAAGAACGTCATGTCACCTCAATTGGAACGAGAGCCCGCCCGGGTCTCGCACCCCTCGCCCTTCTTCTTGCGGCGCCCGCCTCAGGCGGACGCATTCATCGCTCACGAGATCCGCGCGGACTGAAGTCCGCGCTACACCTCGCCTTGCTAAGTCCCGGCGCCGCCCGCCGGGGACGCCGTCGCCGCGACCGCGCGGTCCGCATCGATCTGCGCCAGCCGGTCGCGCTCCTGTTCGAACGCTTCTTCCTGGTCGCGCAACTCCAGATCGTAGATCTCGCGGTACGGACCCTCGCTCTTGATCAACTCCTCGTGGCGTCCGTTCTCGACGATGTTACCGTCCTTCAAGACCAGGATCTGGTCGGCCGACTTCACGGTGCGGAGCCGCTGCGCGATGACGAACGTCGTGCGCCCCTTCATCAACTCCGCAAGCGCCTGCTGGATCAGGTACTCCGTCTCGGTGTCGACGCTCGATGTCGAGTCGTCGAACACCAGGATCTTCGGGTCGAGCAGGAGCGTGCGCGCGATCGAGATGCGCTGCTTCTGGCCGCCCGAAAGGGTGATGCCGCGCTCGCCCACCCAGGTGTCGTAGCCGTCCGGCAGCGTCTCGATGAAGTCGTGGATGCGCGCCAGCCTGGCGACGCGCTCCACGTCCTCGTCCGACGCGTTCGACGCGCCGTACGCGATGTTTTCGCGGATGGTCGCCGAGAACAGGAACACGTCCTGCTGCACGATGCCGAACGTCCGCCGCAGCGACGCGAGCGTCGCGTCGCGGATGTCGACGCCGTCGATCGTGATCGCGCCGCCGGTGACGTCGTAGAAGCGCGGCATCAGGTTGACGACGGTCGTCTTGCCGCTGCCCGTCTGGCCGAGCAGCGCCACGACTTCGCCGGGTTTCGCGTCGATGTCGACGTGGCGCAGCACCGGGCTGATCACATCGTAGCCGAACGAGACGTCGTCGAAGCGCACGTGGCCCTTCACGCCCGCCAACTCGACAGCGTCCGGCCGCTCCTGCACCGCCGATTCGGCATCGAGGATGTCGTAGATGCGCTGGCCGGACGTGCCCGCGCGCGCCCACAGCGCCGTGATGAAGCCCAGGCTGCGCACCGGCAGCTGTAGCATCGTCAGGTAGAGCATGAACACCGCGAGGTCGCCGGGCTTGAGGTTGCCGTGCAGGATCTGATTCGCGCCAAACCACGCCGTCGCGACCATCGCGAACGCCCAGACGCCGTTGATGATCGGCGAGTAGGTCGCCTGGATCCGGTTCGTCGCGTAGGAGTTCTCGAAGAGCTTCTGCGCCTGCGCGTTGAACTTCCGCTCTTCGTGCTGCTCGCGCCCGAACGCCTTGACGACGCGCATGCCGCTCAGGTTCTCCTGCAACACCACGCCCAGCTCGCCCTGCAGGTTCTGCACCTGCATCCAGATCGGCCGCAGCTTCGACGTCATGCGGATGGCGATGAGCGCCGTCGGCGGGATGAACACCCAGCTCAGCAGCGCCAGTTGCCAGTCCGTCGTCACCATCAGGATCAGCGTGGCGATGAGCAACACGACGACGTACATCAGACGGATGAAGCCGAGGCTGACGAACATGCGGACGCCCTCGACATCTTGCGTCGCGCGCTGCATGATCTGGCCGGTCTGCGCCTTGTCGTGATACGCGAAGCTCATGCGCTGCAGGTGGCCGTAGATGTCGTTGCGGATGTCGTAGGCGATGCGCTGCGACACCCACTCGCCGGTGTACGTCTGCCAGAACTGGAAGATGCCGCGCGCCGCCGCTGCCGCTGTGATCAGCCCGGCCGCGATGAGCAGCGTGCGAAGGCTGCCGTGCGCGACGGACACGCTACCTTCTTTCGTCACGTCCAGACCGGTGTCGATGGCGTAGCCGACGAGCTTCGGCCCGATCAGCTGGAACGCCGTCAAGCCCGCCAGCGAGACGCAGGCGAGCAGG
>JBBTPG010000179.1:0-2936 GCA_038066315.1 Chloroflexota bacterium
CTACTTGAAGGCGTCGACCTTCTTCTCGAAGATGACGGGGAGGACCTTTACGATGGGCTGCGACATCTCGAGCATCGTCGTAGCGAACTGCGAGTCGTCGATGCGCGTGTCCAGGTCGTAGCGCGGGTACGTCACGAACAACACCAGCAGCACCTCGATGATCACGAACGCCTTGACCGCGCCGAACCCGGCGCCCAGGAATTGGTCCATCATCCCGAGCTGCAACACCGTGATCGCGGGATGCACCACCATCGCCAGCAACTGACCGGCAAGCGTGATGCCGACGAAGATGATCAGGAATCCGACGACGCTGGCCGTCGTCTCGTTGTCGATGCTGCTCAGCAGCGAATCGGCGATGTCGCGGTAGAACAGGCCGGCGAGGACCATGCCCGTGATCGTCGCCCCTGTGCTGATGATCTCGCGCACCAACCCGGACGAAAACGCGGTGACGATGAAGAAGAGGAAGATGACGACGATCCCAACATCAACCCACGTCATGCTTCACCAGCCTGCGGCGTGTCCAGCGCCACCCGAAGCACCTCGCTCATGTCGCCCGCAAAGACGAAGCGCAGCTCGTGCAAGACGGCCGGCGGCACGTCGCCCAGGTCCTTCTCGTTGCGTTTCGGCAGGACGAACGTCTTGATGCCCGCGCGGTGGGCCGCAAGGATCTTCTCCTTCAGCCCGCCGATCGGCAGCACGCGGCCGCGCAGCGTGATCTCGCCGGTCATCGCCACGTGACGGTTGATCGGCCGCCGCGTCAGCGCCGAGATCAGCGCCGTGGCGATGGTGATGCCCGCCGAGGGCCCCTCCTTCGGTACCGCGCCCGCCGGCACGTGTACGTGGATGTCGTTTTTCTCGAAGACCTCGGGGGGGATCTGCAGCTCGCGCGAGCGCGAGCGCGCGTACGAGAGGGCGGCCTGCGCCGACTCGCGCATCACTTCGCCAAGCTGGCCGGTGAGGGTGAGCGCGCCCTTGCCGGGCATCAGCGTCACCTCGACGCCCAGCACGTCGCCGCCCATCTCCGTCCGCGCCACGCCCGTCGCCACGCCGACCTGGTCCTTCTCCTCCGCCGCGCCCCAGAAGAACTTCTGCGGGCCCAGCAGCCCCTCGACGCTCTGCGCGCTCACGCTGACTTTCGTCGTCGCGTTCTCGGCGAACCGCCGCGCGACCTTGCGGCAGATGCCGCCGATCTCGCGCTCCAGGTTGCGCACGCCCGCCTCACGCGTGTATTCGCGGATGATCTTCTTGAGTGCGCCGCTTGTGAACGTCAGTTGCAGCCGCGAGAGCCCGTGCTCCTCGATCTGCTTCGGCACGAGGAACTGCTGTGCGATGTGCAGCTTCTCGTCCTCGATGTAGCCGGGCAGCTCGATCACCTCCATGCGGTCGCGCAGCGCCGGGATGACCGGGTCCAGGATGTTCGCCGTCGCGATGAACATCGCCTTCGAGAGGTCATAGTCGACGTCAAGGTAGTGGTCGGAGAACGCGTGGTTCTGCTCCGGGTCCAGCACCTCGAGCAGCGCCGACGATGGGTCTCCGCGGAAGTCCGCGCCGACCTTGTCGACCTCATCGAGCATGAAGACGGGGTTCACGGTGCCCGCCTGCCGCATACCGTGGATAACGCGCCCCGGCAGCGCCCCGACGTACGTCCGGCGATGGCCGCGGATCTCCGCCTCGTCGCGAATGCCGCCCAGGCTCACGCGGACGAAGCGGCGCCCGAGCGCCTCGGCGATCGAGCGGCCAAGGCTCGTCTTGCCGACGCCGGGCGGGCCGACGAAGCAGAGGATCGGGCTGCGATGCTTCTCTTTCGCGAGCTGGCGCACGGCCATGTACTCGAGGATGCGCTCCTTCACCTTCGGCAGCCCGTAGTGGTGTTTGTCCAGCACCGCCGCCGCGTCGGTGAGGTCCAGGTGGTCGTCGGTCGTCTTGTTCCAGGGCACCGTCACGAGCCACTCGAGGTACGTGCGGATGATGCCGACTTCCGGCGAGGACGACGGGATCTGCTCCATCCGCCGCAGTTCGTCCTCGGCCTTCTTCGCCACCGCCTCCGGCATGCCGGCGGCAGCGATGCGCTCTCGCATGTCGTACGCGTCGCGCGCCGCGGGGTCCGTCTCGCCCAGCTCGCGCTGGATCGCCTTCATCTGCTCGCGCAGGAAGTACTCACGCTGCGACTTGTCCAGCTCTTCCTGCACGCGCGAATGGATCTTCCCTTGCAACTCGAGCACGTCCAGCTCTTTCGCCAGATGGATGCTCAGCTTCTCGAGCCGTTCGCGCACGTCCAGCGTGCCCAGTAAGTCCTCCGCCTCCTCGTCGTCCAGGCTGAGCGACGACGCGACGTAGTCCGCCAGCCAGCCGGAGTACTCGATGTTCATCGCCATGATGTACGCGTCGTCGGGGATGCTCGGCGAGAGATGCGCGACTTTTTCGAACAGCGCCAGCACGGCGCGGCGCAGCGCCTCCGTCGGCACGGTTGTGTCCGTGGGGTCCTCGACGGGCACGACGCGGACGCGGTAGTACGGTTCGCCGCCCAGCAGCTCGACGATGCGCAGCCGGCGGAAACCCTGTACCCAGAGCTGCGTCGTGCCGTCGGGCAGCCGCAGCGCGCGCTGGATGTTGGCTTCGGTGGCGTACGGGTAGAGGTCGTACGGGCCGATCTCGCTGAGCGCCGGATCGCGCTGCGTGACGACGGCCACCATGCCTTCGCCCTCGGTGGCCTGGTCGATGGCGCGGAGCGTCGAGCGGCGGCCGACGAGGATGGCGCCGGTCGTGTTGGGGTACAGGATGCCTCGCCGCCGCGGGACGAGCGGCAGTTCGAACGTTTGGTCTTTGCGCCGTCGCTGACGGGGCATCAGCGCACCTCCGGCCGTTCCTGGCCCGCCAATTCAAGGCTGTCCGCCTTCAGTATCGGCAGGTCGAGTGTATCACGCTGAAGGCGCGAA
>JBBTPG010000180.1:0-4993 GCA_038066315.1 Chloroflexota bacterium
CGGCCGGCGGCTCACGGAGGTCTTCGCGATCAAGATCTGCTTTCTGATGTACCACGGCTCGATGGAGTCCGGCGGCCAGGGCGTGTACCTGGCGAACGTCACGCGCGAGCTGAGCCGGCTGGGGCACGACATCCACGTCATCTCGGCGCCGCCGTATCCGGCGCTCGATCCGGCGGTCACGGAGCACCGGATCGTGACGCACAGCTTCCAGTCGATGCTGCTGGACCGAAACGCCTACTTCGGCAAGCGGAACCCGCTGAGCCACCTGCAGCCGCTGAACTTCTACGAGTTCGCTTCCACGCGGTTCACGTTCTCGTCGCTGATCGCCGTGTTCAGCCTGCGCGCGCTCGTGAAGCTCAAGCAGGTCGAAGCGCGGTACGGACCGTTCGACGTCGTCCACGACAACCAGACGTTGAGCTACGGCACGTACCTGACCCGGAGCCTGCTGGACCGCGCCGTCGTCGCCAACGTCCACCACCCGCTCGACGTCGACGTCGCAAACGGGCTACGGGAGGTGCGGTCCGTGGGCGGACGCGTGAAGCGCATCGCCTGGTATCCATGGCACATGCAGCACGTGGTCGCGCGGCGGCTCGACGCGCTGATCTCAGGATCGCGCGCGTCGGCCGGCCTGATCGAGCGACTCTGGCGCCTCCCGCCTGGTTTGATGCACGCCATCTACGACGGAGTGGACATCGACGTGTTCCACCCGGGCGCGTCGGACGAGACCGAGCCCGGCTCGCTGCTATTCGTCGGCAACTCCGAGGACTACAACAAGGGCGTGGTGTACCTGCTGCGTGCGATGGCGCAGCTACCCGCGAGCTCGCGGGCGCATCTCTACGTCGTCGGCGGGCCGAGCGGCGCGCTGCGGGTGGCGCCGGCGGAGATCGAGCGGCTGGGCATCACGGACCGCGTGACGATCGTGGGGCGGGTGCCGGAGCGGGAACTCGCGGCGTGGTATCGGCGGGCGCAGCTCCTGGTGTCGCCGTCGCTGTACGAAGGCTTCGGGCTGCCCGTGGCGGAAGCGATGGCGTCGGGGACGGCGGTGGTGGCCAGCGACGGCGGGGCGCTGCCGGAGCTGGTCGAGGACGGCGCGACGGGGCGCGTGGTACCGGCGCGGGATGTGGCGGCACTGGCCGCTGCTATCGGCGAGCTGCTGGGCTCGCCGGGGCGCTGCCGCGAGATGGGCGCCGCCGGCCATCGCCGCGTGCTCGAACGGTTCACGTGGAACCAGACGGCCGCGAACACCGAGGCGCTGTACCGAGAAGTCATCGCAGCGAAGCGAGGCCGCGGCGGGGGCGCCGCCGGTCCGATGCCAGCAACGCCGGCCGGTGCGGGAGTGGCAGCTGCGCGCGAACGGCACGATTCCGCTTTCGACTAGCGGCCGCGCGCCTGTATCCTGTGTGCGATACGCGAAACGGAGGAGCCGCCATGCGCAAAGACCTGATGGAGATCCTCGCCTGCCCCATGTGCAAGAGCGAGCTGACGCTGACGATCGACGAGGAGAAGGACGACGAGGTGATCCGGGGCACGCTCTACTGCGCCAAGTGCAACGAGCGCTACCCCATTGAGGACAGCATCCCGAACCTGTTGCCGCCCGACCTGCGCAAGGCCACGAGCGGCGCGTAGCCCGGAGGGATTCCCATGGGACGCTCCAAGCAACTCGGCACGTTCTTGATGATCGGCGCGACCATACAGGCGCTGATCATGCTCGTGGGCACGATGCGGCGCAGCTACCTGGTCATCGCGCTGCCGGTGCTTGCGGCGACCGGCCTGATCAGCGCGCTCGCGTTCTGGGTGGGCTGGACGATGGCGAACACGGAGCCCGATCTGGCCGAGTTGGAAGAGAACCAGTTCGTGCCGGCGGCCGTCTAAGCGGTCCGCTCACGAGGGCGCGCCAACGCGTGCCTCACACGACCCAGGGGCCTCGACACATGACGAGCGGCGCCACGCGCATCTTGCACGTGAGGGCACGCCACCGCGTGCCCCTGCCGGGCCCCCGACGGCCTCGGCCGGCGCTGACGCAGGGGCACAGCTTCCCGCCGAAAGCGAAAACGCTCGCACAGTACGTGTCGAGCGTTTTCTGCGGCGGGAGCCGGCGGAAGGCGGGCGCGTCCGTGAGGACGACGGTTAGAGTCGAAGCTTGCCGTGCGATGGCTGGCGGCGGCGCTGCCGCGGGTGCCCCTCTTCTTCTTCCATGAGGTCGATGGGCGGCGTGGAGACGGCCTCGTGGACGTAGCCGCAGCACAAGCAGGTGCTGTAGGCGCCATACCAGTCGCGCTCGACGATCATCGAGCCGCGGCAGCGGGGGCAGGTGCGAGGAAGCGCGGTGGTCGCCATACGGTGTCCCTCCCAGGCCTGTGAAGGCCCGTTCCTCCGCCCGGGCAGAGGGTCAGAAAGCGCCTGGTACGTCCCAGCCATGGGCCTTCCGAATGCCTACGGGGTTAGCTGTCGGGTTCGGGCTGAAAGGCTGCCCTACGTGTCAGCGCACGGGACGTCCCGGGTCGCTGCGCGATTCACCCCAGCCGCATAGCGCGGCGATTGGTTCCCCCGCCCTTGCCTGGCCCCATCACGAGAGCCCGGAAGGTTCGGCTTTTGGGGCCGCGTTTGCGAACCCCGGCACTCCACGATTCGGCGTGGGGCGCGTTTGTGATTTCAAGAACATAGTAAGACGGCACCCCCGAAGCTGTCAACCCCCTTCGGCGATCTTTGTGCGGATTCTGTAAAGCTGATCGCTCAGAACAGGTGAAATCGGAACAAAGGTGCGATCGGACTGCGTTCCGATCAGTCCGCAGGCGTCGCCGTTGCGTGAACGTTATGTCCTGTACGAATCCCCGGCTGGGAGGGGGCTGGCGAATTGGCGTCGCATGAGGCGCTACGGCCTCGCAGCGGCCGCTTCGCGTGCGGCGCCGTAGCAGCGCTCGACGAGCTCGGTCGTCGCGAACGCTTCTGCCGCGCTTACGGCAGGCTCGCCTACACCGCAGATCGCGTCGACGAACCGGCCGTCCTCTTCGATGTAGCCCCATCGCTCGTCGCTTGGCTGCTGCGCGAAATCGAGCGTCACCGCGGCCTGGTCCAGGCCCGTCGCGAAGGTGATGCGCTCCATCTCCTCCGTCACGATGGCGGCGTGGCCGCCGTACACCTCGACTCGCTCAAAGGGGAAGAGCCATGTCGCGTGGGCTGACGCCGCGAGCACGGCGGAGAGCCCCGACTCGAACGTAAACAGCAGCGAAAAGTCATCGAGATGGTCGTACACGGTCGCGCGGGCGCGACATATGACTTCGGCCGGTTCGCCGAACAGGTGCCGCGCAAGGTCGAGCATGTGGATCGGCGTTTCGTAGAGGAAGCCGCCCGAGAGCAGCGGGTCGCCTGCCCACGCGGGGCGCTGCAGCTCGCCGCGGTTCATCTTCAGCAGCGCCGATGCCGGGACGAGATCGCCGCTTGCGATGCGGTGCTTCAGCTCGCGATAGACGCCGGCGAAGCGGCGGTTGAAGCCGGCCTGGTAGATGCCGCGGGCGCGTTGCGAAGCGTCGAGCACGGCGCGGGCGCCATCGAGCGACGTGGCCATCGGCTTCTCCGAGAAGACGGAGACGCCGGCATCGAGCGCGTGTATCGCGACATCCGCATGGAGCGCGTTGGGCGTGCAGATGTAGAGCGCATCGACCTCGCCGAGGAGGTCGTCGAGCGACGGCACGACCTTCGCGCCGGTGTTGAGCGCGAACGTCGTGACGCGATGCAGGTCCGGGTCGATCACGGCGTGCACGCGAACGCGCGGGTCGCGCGCCAGCACCTGGGCGTGCACGCCCGCGATGAATCCGGCGCCGACGAAACCGATGCGGAGAGTGTCCATCAGCTCGACACCACGACTTCGGCGTCCAGTTCTTCCCGGAACGACATGAGTTCAAGCCAGCGCGCGAGCGTCTCGCGATGCTCGTCGCGCCATGCCTGGCCGGCGGGCCCTGACCACGCATCGGCCGATGCCTTGCTTTCCCAGAACGTAAGAGCGACGTAAGACGGTGGATCGCCGGCACGGAACAGGTGTTGGCGAAGGCAGCCCGGCACCTTCCGGTATGCGGGGATCATCTTCTCGGTAACAAACGTGAGGAGCGCTTCCTCGGCGGCGCCCTCCTTGAGGGCCCAGCGGCGGATGGTCGCGAATTCAGCCATCGATCGTGTACCCCACATTCAGCAACACGCCCTCGGCCTTCGCACGGGCCTCCCGCGCGACGTCCAGTGGTCCCCGCTCCCAGTACTCCGGCCGGAAGATCTCGACGGACATCGTGCCGTCGAATCCGCGCGCACGAAGTGCGTGCAGGATCCCCTCGATGGGGATGACTCCCTCGCCCGGGAAGAGACGGTGGGCATCGGTCAGTTCGCCTCTGGGGCGATCTTCGCAGCCGTTCAAGTGGACAACGAAGAGCTTCTCGACCGGCACGCGCGCGAGGTCCTCTATCCGGCTGCCGCCCGCGTAGAAGTGGAACGTATCGATGACCATGCCCACATTCGGGCGGTCGACGGTCGCGACGATCTCGATCGCCATGTCGAGGGTGGGCACGGAGCAACCTGGCTTGCCGAGGAACTCGAACGCCAGGCCGACGTCGCCGGCGACGTCTGACATCATGCGCAGCACCTCGACCGCATCGGCGATGGCGTCAGCGCGACCGAAGCCGGCCGGCGCCGGCCCCGGGACGACGACGATGCCTGGCGCGCCGATCGCCCGCGCGATGGCAGCCGTGCGTCCGAGCTGCGCGATACTCTCGGCGCGACCGGCGGCATCGCGCGGCGTTATGTCTTCAATTGAGTTGATGCACCAGGGCTGCACGCCGAGCGCCTGCATGCGCCCGCCCAACTCCTCAAGCGAGCGCTCGCGCAGATACGCATCCAGCTTCCCGGCCCACACCTCGAGCGCCGTGAAGCCTGCCTCGGCGGCGATCTCCAGATCGTCGGCGAGGGGCGAGCGCATGATCGTAGCGCCGTTGAGTGCGAGTCTCATCGT
>JBBTPG010000180.1:5093-6335 GCA_038066315.1 Chloroflexota bacterium
GCGGATGTCTTCGCGGACGCTGGTACCGTCGAGGCGGACGTGGCGCGGGTTGTAGTCGTCGTGATGCACGGTCACGAACATATCGGACGCACCTACATCGAGCGGCAGCGGCAGGCCGCAGGTGCCGCCGCTGTCGGTCTTCGCACGCGCCAGGACCTTCGCGTTATGCGTGGTCAGCATTACCTCCGCGCCCTCGATGGGCGGCTGCTCCCCGGACTCGTCGGCGTCGTTTGCCAGCACTTCGATGAGCGCCGTGCGGCCGTCCTCATGCCGCGTGACGTTCACGGCCATATCGATCAGGTAGACAAGCGGGTCGGGGATGACGGCCTTCATGCCGGCATCGGTGACGGCGCGCACCTGGTTCGCCTTCAGCGACGCGTCGACCGGCGCCATGCCATGGTCCGTGGTGACGATGAACAGCGTGTCGTCGTACAGGCCCTCCGCTTCGAGCATCGCGAGTATGTGCCCGATGCGGACGTCCGTCTCGTCGAGCGAGACGCGCTGGCCATCGGAGTGCGGTCCGTAGTCGTGGCCGACGCCATCGGTGAGGGTCAGCTCGTGGAACATGAACTTCGGGGGCGGGTGGCCTTCGTCGGTGTAGAGCACGACCGCCTGCGCCACGCCGCGCGCATCGACGATGGACTCGCCCTGGGCGCCCTTCTGGCCATCCTTGAGCCACTTGGGGCTGGTGTCGCGATCATAGCGCGCCGTCACCTCGCGCAGGCGGTCGCGATCGCCGATGACGAGGCGCTCGAGCGTGGCGTGGTCGGCGCCGCGCGTGCATGGCTCGTGGATCGATGCCGTGAAGGCGCCGTGCTGGCCCTGCCACGGGCCGAAGACGCGGTGGAACGCCTCGTAGAGCGTCTCGACGCCATCGCCGAGGAACTTCGCCGTGTCGAACTGCTGGCCCTGGGGCGTGACGACCTCGCGCTTCTCGCGCAGGTAGTACGTGGGGTTGACGATGTCGTGGTGGCCGCCCCAGGCGCCCGTGCCGATGGCGTTGTGGCTGGGCCAGGTGATGCTCGGGAAGTTGGTGAGCGAGCCGTACTCGAACATCGTGCCGTTGCGGATCAGGCGGCGCAGGTTCGGGATCGCGTCGGCGTCGTTGGCGAGGCGCCACTTGAGCTCGGTGTTGCTCTGGCCGTCGAGCAGGAAGATGTAGACGCGCTCCGGCCGCTCGTCGCTCGCCGGGTCGATAATCTCGTCGAGCACGTGGCCGTCCTGGCGCTTGAGGTAGACGTC
>JBBTPG010000181.1:0-2589 GCA_038066315.1 Chloroflexota bacterium
CTGAGTTTCTTCATTTGAGACGGCGTGTACTCGAGCATGCCGTACGGAGGGTCCGTGACGACAGCCTCGTAGCAGTTGTCCGGTTGGTCGTTGAGCCAGCGGATACAGTCAGCTTCGTGCATCTCCGTCAGGCCGGAAGGCGTGACAAAGACCCGCGATACTGCTGGCTCTTCGAGGCGCTGAAACAACGGTCATCTCCAGTAGAAGATTTGTTCGAATAGTACGCTGAACCGCCGCGATTGTCTACGATAATCCGTAAACCGGCGGCGATCTCTACACCCCCGCCCGCGTGATCGCCCCCTCGCTCGCGCTCGACACGAGCGCGGCGTACTTCGCCATCACGCCCGTCTTGTAGCGGGGCTCCGGCGCGCGCCAGTCGCGCAGGCGCGCGGCGATCTCGTCGTCGCTCAGCTCCACGTCCAGGCGGCGGTTCGTGATATCGAGGTGGATCGTGTCGCCCTCGCGCACCGCCGCGATCGGCCCGCCGACGAACGCCTCCGGCGCGACGTGCCCGGCCATCAGCCCGCGCGTCGCGCCGCTGAAGCGGCCGTCCGTCAGCAGCGCCACCGTCTCGCCCATCCCCTCGCCGACGATCGCCGACGTGACGCCGAGCATCTCGCGCATGCCCGGCCCGCCCTTCGGGCCCTCGTAGCGGATCACCACCACGTCGCCCGGCTTGATGCGGTGTGCCGTCACCGCGTGCATCGCGTCCTCCTCGCGGTCGAACACGCGCGCCGGCCCGCGATGCGACAGCCGTTCGTGCCCTGCCACCTTCACGACGCAGCCCTCCGGCGCCAGGTTGCCGTGCAGGATCACGAGGCCGCCCGTCTTCTTCAGCGGCTTGTCGAGCGGCGCCACCACGTCCTGCCCCGGCGTCTCGACGGCAAGCGCCGCCTCGTCGCCGATCGTGTGGCCGCCCGGCGTCGCCTGCGTCGGGTCCATGTATCCGCCCTCGACGAGGCGCTGCGCCACGAGCTGCACGCCGCCCGCGCGGTCGAGGTCCGCGGCCACGTAGCGCCCCCCCGGCTTCAGGTCCGCGATCAGCGGCGTGTGCTCGCTCACCACGTCGAAGTCGTCGATGGTCAGCGGCACGTTCGCCTCGCGCGCCAGCGCCAGCAGGTGCAGCACCGCGTTCGTCGAGCCGCCCGTCGCCGCCACGCCCGCGATCGCGTTCTCGAACGCCTTGCGCGTCAGGATGTCGAGCGGGCGCTGGTTGCGGCGCAGCACGTCCATCACCACCTCGCCCGCGCGCACGCCCACGTCGTCTTTGCGCGGGTCGACCGCCGGCACGCTCGCGCTCCCCATCGGCGAGAGCCCGATGAACTCCATCGCCAGCGCCATCGTGTTCGCCGTGAACTGCCCGCCGCACGCGCCCGGCCCCGGGCACGCCGCGTGCTCGAGCTGGTCCAGCTCTTCGTCGGAGAGCGTCCCGGCGGCGTTCTGGCCGACGCCCTCGAACACGTCCTGGATGTTCACGTCGCGGCCCTTGTACCGGCCCGGCAGGATCGTCCCGCCGTAGACGATGATGCCCGGGATGTTCAGCCGCGCCAGCGCCATCGCCGCCGCCGGGATCGTCTTGTCGCAGCCGACGAGGCACACCAGCGCGTCGAACATGTAGCCGCGCGTGCACAGCTCGATCGAGTCCGCGATCACCTCGCGCGAGATCAGCGACGTCTTCATGCCCTCGGTGCCCATCGTGATGCCGTCGCTGATGGCGATCGTGTTGAACTCCATCGGCGTACCGCCCGCCTTGCGCACGCCCTCGGCCACCTTCGCCGCCAGCAGGCGCAGGTTGAAGTTGCACGGCATCGTGCCGATCCACGTGTTCGCGATGCCGACGATCGGCTTCGCGATGTCTTCCTTCGTGAACCCGATGCTGTAGTAGTAGCTGCGCGCCGCCGCCCGCGTCGGCCCGTCGGTGATCGTGCGAGAGTTGTGCTTGGGGTCGAATGCCATGAGGTCCTCCGTGAAGCCAGATTACAGCTTCAACCGCGGCCGTGACAGGTTCGACGTGCGCCGCCCGCCATCGACCACCGTCGCGCGGCTGTTCAGCCCGCGCGGCCGCCGTTCGCCGAAGAAGCAATGTGGCACAGCCGCCCCGGCTGTGAGTGCGAAACATCGACGAGCTCGCGGGGCGGTGGGTAGTGGGTCAGTTTCAATCGAGTAGCCCCGCGATCTCCTCAAGGCTCCAAACGTGATCCGTCACGCCTGCCGCCATCGCCGGGGTCACGCCGAGCGTCTTGTGTACCCGTGCGAAATTGTAGTGCATGAAGTGAAGGCTGACAGCGGCGGCAAGATTCTCGACCTTCTTGGAGAAGGCGTTGGTTAGCCGGGTGAACCGGCGCATCCCCATACGCATCGTGAGGTTCTGGCGCTCCACATAGCTGGTGGGAATGTGCCGCTTGTCGGGGTCACCTTGTAGCACTCGCGTCTCTGTGCTGAGGCACTTCGCGGGGGCTGTAGCGGCTCTCCGGCTCGCTCGGATCCTTCCCGTAGTCCTTGATTAACTTGGCGCTTAGGGAAATGCAAGCATCGTGTCAAGAATGCTTGCAATTGATAAGAAGAGCACCGATAATGCAAGCATCCGCT
>JBBTPG010000182.1:0-6148 GCA_038066315.1 Chloroflexota bacterium
GTAGTGCTCCGGCCCGATGAAGTTCGTGTGCTCGACGAGCGCCAGGAACGGCATCGTCCGGTCGCCGATGTTCATCCAGTACGTCGATGAGAGCGAGCGCTTCATCGTGACGACCATGCACACCGCGCCCTGCCACTGCACGTGGTCGAGCTTGCGCGCGTAGTCGTCGGTCAGCGGCGGCGCCATCTTCTTGAACAGCAGCGACGGCACCGCCGCCACCACCGCGTCCGCCGTCACCGTATCGCCGTCCGCGAGCACGACGCCCGTCGCGCGGTTTTCGTGCGCGGTGATCTGCTGTACGCCCATGCCGGTGCGGATCTGCACGCCGCCCGCGCGCAGCCGCCGTTCCATCTCGTCGATGTACACCGAGAAGCTGCCCGTCAGGTAGCCCAGCTTCTCCTTTCCGCCTTCGCGCGACTGGAAGCGCAGGTGGATCTTGCTCCAGAGCCACGCCATCGCCACCTGGTCATAGGCGTCGCCGTACTTTCCCTGGAGGAGCGGACCCCACATCTTCTCGAAGATCTTTTTCGAGACGTTCTTCTCGATCCAGTCCTTGCAGGTGATCTGCTCGAACTCCGCCCACTCCTCGCGCCCGCGCAGCCGCATCGCCATCAGGCCGAGCTTGATGCGGTCCAGCGGCGGCAGCGGCGAGAAGCGCAGCAGGTCGAGCGCCGTCACGAAGGGATAGATCTTGCCGTTGTCGAACCAGCCGACCTTTGACTCGATCCAGTTCAGCTTGTCGCCGACGCCGAGCTCATCGATGAGCTTGATGATCGTGGTGTCGGTGCTGAAGATGTGGTGGTAGTAAGCCTCGAGCCGGCTGCCGCCGACCTCGAACGTGCGCACGAGGCCGCCCAGGTACGGGCTCGCCTCGTACAGCGACACCTCGTGGCCGTCCTGCATGAGGCGGTACGCCGTCGTCATGCCGGCGACGCCGCCGCCGACGATGCACACCTTCACCTAGACGTGCTCCCCGCCGACCGCGGGCTTCGTGCTGCGCATCACGCGCTCGCCCCCCTCCGCGTCGGCGTCAGAATCCGGTGCGCCGCCGAACCGGCTGCTCTTGAGCATGTCGCCGAAGTTGAACTGCATCGTCCACATGAGGTAGAGGCCGATGGCGACGATCGGGAACAAGAGGATCGCGTGGAGGCCGATCGCGTATGCCTCTGAGAGCGCCTTGAACTGCTCACTCCCGCCCGCGAGCCCGGCGCCGAACGCAACGATCGTCTTCGAGACCACGAGCTCGAACGCGCCGACGCCACCTTGCGTAGCGACGATCGCGATCGCGAGGTTCGCCCCTGCGGTGAGGAGCAGAAAGATGTGGAACCCTTCGTGGATGCCGAACCCGCGGGCCACCAGATAGTACATCAGCGCCTCCAGCGTCCACGAGATGAGCGACATCGCCCACGCGGCAGCCAGATCCATCGGGCTGCGCAGCGCGCGCAGACCCTCGAAGAATGATTCGAGCAGGCCCTCCACTTTGGGCTTCAGCCTGGCCGGAGCGAATCTGTGAATGAGCGTGTGAAGCAGGTTCCGGCCGTTGTCGGAGAGCGCGAGGTAGAACAGCACGGCGAGGGCGATGCCGAAGAGCACGGCCATCACCAGGCCCAGACCAGCGAAATTCAGGTTCTTGCCGAATCCGACCGGGAAGTTCGTATCGCCGCCCGCGAACGCCGCGACGATGAGCATCATCGGCACCAGGGTCACGCCATCGAACAGCCGGTCGACAGCGATCGTGCCCAGAGCGGTGGTCTTGCTGATCTTCTCACGCTGTCCCAGCACGTACGCTCGTGCCAGCTCGCCCGCGCGGGCGGGGATCAGGTTGTTGGCCATCAGCCCAATGATCACGACCGGGTACAAGCGGAGCGCAGACACCTTCTTCACAGGACGGAGAAGGTACTGCCATCGGACTGTTCGGACCCAGAGGCCGAGGTAGTAGACCGGCAGCGAAAGCGCGATCCATGCGTAGTTGACGTCGGAGAACGCCTTCCGGAGCTTGGCCGGGTGCCGGACATCGCTCGTGTATACGAACAGTCCGATGCAGACTGCGCTTATCAGTAGGCCGATCCAGAAGCCACGGCTCTTGAGCAAGGGGGACTCCATGGGCGCCGGGAAGCGCCAGCCGAACGAACGTCGCTAACTAATGTTCGGCAGCGAAACTTCGCAATTATAGGGGCGACGCCTAGGCGGATCAATTACTTATGTCCAATAGCGCAGCCTCGTGAGGCCGCCTGCCGCCCCCATGGTAACTCAGCCGATGATGACGGAGGGGAGGTCGTCAAGCCGCACGCGCCGCTCGCTGTGGTCCGCCAGGTTCCGCAGGGTCGCCTAACCTGACGCCAGTTCGTCGGCGCCGATGATCGCGGCGAACGCCGCGCCTTTCGCATCGGCATGGCGCATCTGCGCTTTCAGGCTCCTGCCCGCGGCGGCCACGACCACCTGCAAACCCGCGAGCCGCGCGGCGCGACCCAGCTTCACGGCCGCAAGCGCGGCCCCTGGCGTCAGGTGCGCGATGTACAGCGATGGCGCTGGCGTCGGGGGCACCGACACGCCCTGTCGCTTGATGTTGATGATCAGCCGCTCGAACCCCGTCCCGAATCCGACGCCCGGCGTTGGCGGTCCGCCCAGCAGCTCGACGAGCCCGTCATAGCGGCCACCGCTGCCCAAGCTGCTCTGCGCGCCTTCCTCGTGCGGGTGGAACTCGAATACGGTGCGCGTGTAGTAGTCGATCCCGCGCACGAGCTGCTCGTCGATCACATACGTTATGTCCAGTGCTGCGAGGTACGCTCGGAGCCGGGCGAAGTGCTCCCGGCAGGCGTCACAGAGGTGCCCGTGCAGGCGCGGCGCGCCCGCGACGGCCGATTGGCATCGCTGCTCCTTGCAATCGAGCAAACGTAACGGGTTCTTCTCGAAGCGCATGCGGCAGTCGTCGCACACCTGCGACAGGAGCGGACGGTAGTACGAGCGCAGCGCATCGACGTACGCCGGCCGGCAGGTCTGGTCGCCGATCGTGTTCAGCTTGACGGTGAACTCACTCAGCCCCAGTTCGCGGAAGAGTGTCACGAGCAGGTCGATCACTTCGGCGTCCAGGAGAGCATCGGCGTCCCCGACGGCCTCGACGCCGAGTTGGGTGTGCTGGCGGTATCGGCCCGCCTGGGGCCGGTCGTATCGGAAGTTCGGGCCGATGTAGAACAGCCGCACGGGCTGCGGCAGGCTGGCCATGCCGTGCTCGATGTACGCGCGCATGACGTTTGCCGTGCCCTCCGGGCGCAGCGCCAGCATGTCGTGGCCGCGGTCTTCGAACAGGTACACCTCTTTGGCGACGATGTCGCTGCTCTCGCCTGACGTCCGGAGGAAGACGCCGGCGTGCTCGAAGATCGGGGTTTCGATGCGGCGATATCCGAATGACTCGCACACACGTTCGGCCGCATCGCGGACATACTTCCAGTACGGCCAGTCTTCCGGAAGGATGTCGGCCGTGCCGCGCGGCGCGGCGAACTTCCGGGGCTTTGAGGGTTGTTCCGCGCTTGTCATGATGCGGGTCAGGATAGCAGCCAGCTTCAAGACCCGCGAACGCCGTGTAGAATGCAGTCAGGCGTACAGCCGTCCAGGCGTACAGACGTGCGCGTACGGACGCACAGGAACGGACGGATGAGCCGCGGAGGTGCCGATGAGCCGGCGCATGACTATCGTGTTTGACGACGAAGAGCTGTATACGCGGCTCAAGGTTGAGGCTGCCCGCACCCACCGTCCGGCGAAGGACATCGTGGCCGACGCCCTGAACACGTTCTTTGAGGCGGCGGCCGAGGGGCAGGGCGCTGTCCGAACGCGTGCCAGCGTGAAGCACGACGCGACGCCTGGCGGCACTAGTGTAGATGCGATCCTCGAACAGCTTGGACTTACGAAGGAGACTTCGGCCTCGCCGGCACGCTAAGCCGCTGCTCGCCGCGACATGACCACGATCGCACATGACCCCGATGTCCAGGCACTGATCGACGCGGTGATCGCGTACTTGCCGCCGGACGGCGTGCGCCTGGTCGAGGAGGCGTACGAGTTCGCGGCTCAGTCGCACGCGGGCCAGAAGCGCCTCACGGGCGACCCGTACATCGTCCACCCGCTGGATGCGGCGATGACGGTAGCGGGGCTGCAGATGGACGGCGCCGCGGTCGCCGCCGCGCTGTTGCACGATGTGCAGGAAGACTGCGGCGTGCCGAACGACGAGCTGGCGCGCCGGTTCGGGCCGGACGTGGCGAAGCTCGTCGATGGCTCAACGAAGCTCGACAAGATCGCCTGGCGGGCACCTGACGAGCGGCCCGGCGACCAGTCGCTCCAGGCCGAGAGCCTGCGCAAGATGTTTGTGGCGATGGCGGAGGACCCGCGCGTCGTCATCATCAAGCTCGCCGACCGTCTGCACAACATGCGCACGCTCGATGCGAAGCCGCCGGAGAAGCGCGTCCGCACCGCACAAGAGACGATGGAGATCTACGCTCCGCTCGCCAACCGCTTCGGCATCTGGCAGATCAAGTGGGAGTTGGAAGATCTGGCGTTTCGCTACTTGCAGCCGGACCGGTACAAGGAGATCGCGAAGCTCATCCAGTCGAAGCGCACGGTACGCGAGCGGTACATCGCGCAGGTCGAGAAGGTCCTGAAGGACGAACTGGAGAAGCATGGCATCGAGGCAGACGTCAAAGGCCGCGCCAAGCACATCTACTCGATCGCGCAGAAGGCCGACAAGTACGCGGCGGAGCACAAAGGCTTCGAGCAGATCTACGACCTGCTTGCTCTCCGCGTCATCGTCAACACCGTCGGCGATTGCTACAACGCGCTGGGCGTGATCCACGGCCTCTGGCACCCGATCTCCGGCCAGTTCGACGACTACATCGCCAGCCCGAAGGAGAGCCTCTACCAGTCGCTGCACACGACGGTGATGGCGATCGGCCTGCGCCCGCTTGAGATCCAGATCCGGACGCACGAAATGCACCAACTCTCCGAGCATGGCGTAGCGGCGCACTGGCGCTACAAAGAGTCCGGCGGTCAGCGTGACACGCGCTACGAGGAGCGGATGTCCTGGCTGCGCCAGCTCATGGAGTGGCAGCGCGACATCTCGCACGCGGAGGAGTTCGTGGAGTCGGTCAAGGCCGACCTCTTCCGCGATCAGGTGTTCGTCTACACGCCGAAGGGCGAGATCAAGGAGCTGCCGGCGGGCTCGACGCCGATCGATTTCGCGTACCGGGTACACACGGAACTGGGTCACAAGTGCGTCGGCGGCAAGATCAACGGGCGGCTCGTGCCGCTCAACTACCAGCTTCAGAACGGCGATGTGGTCGAGATCGTCTCCGGCAGGGGATCGCGCGGGCCGTCGCGCGACTGGCTGAACACGAACCTCGGCTACATCAAGACCGGACACTCACGCGAGAAGATCCGGCAATGGTTCAAGAAGCAGGAGCGCGCCGAGAACATCGAGCGTGGCCGCGAGACGATCGACAAGGAGCTGCGGCGGCTCAACCTGTCGCTCTCGGAGCACGGCGACGAGATCCTGAGGATCTTCAAGTACGAGACGCTCGACGATTTCCTCGCCGCGGTGGGCTACGGCGGCGTCAGCACGGCGCATATGGCGATGCGGCTCGCGCCGCTGATCCACAAGGACGACGAGCTGGAACTGCCCGTGGTCACCGGTCCGGCGCCGCGCACGCAGAGCCACACCGTGCAGGTGCTGGGCACCGGAGATCTGCTCACGCAGATGGCGCGCTGCTGCAACCCTGTGCCCGGCGACCGCATTATGGGCTACGTCACACGCAGCCGCGGCGTGACGGTTCATCGCGCCGACTGTCACAACGTCCTGCACGAAGACGAAACCCAGCGCCTCGTCGACGTCGAGTGGGGGCGCACGGGCGACATGTACCCGGTGGCGGTGCACATCGAGGCGTGGGATCGCGTGGGGCTGCTACGCGACCTGTCGACGCTGATCTCCGACGAGAAGGTGAACATGATGGGCGTGCGTACGGAGCACGACGACGACCGCACGACGCACGTCTTCCTGACGATCGAAACCACGGGCGTCGCGCAGCTCAGCCGCCTGATGGCGAAGATGGAGTCGGTGCGCGGCGTCATCACCGTCAACCGTCAGCTCGGCGGCAACCGCCGCTCC
>JBBTPG010000183.1:0-2649 GCA_038066315.1 Chloroflexota bacterium
CGAACCCCCCGTGCTAGACTGCGGCCCGTGAAGCTTGACCTGCTCCGCGAACTCTCCTTGCCCGGCTCGAGCAAGATCCTCCTCCTCGTCATTGACGGGCTCGGCGGGCTGCCGAACGCCACGGGCCGGTCGGAGCTGGAGCAGGCGAACATCCCGCAGCTCGATCGCCTCGCGCAGGAGAGCCTCTGCGGCCTGACGATGCCCGTCGGCTACGGTGTGACGCCGGGCAGCGGCCCGGGCCACCTTTCGCTGTTCGGCTACGACCCCGAGACGTACACCGTCGGCCGCGGCGTGCTGGAGGCGCTCGGCATCGACTTTGACTTGCGGTCGACGGACGTGGCCGCGCGCGGCAACTTCTGCACCGTCGGCGCGGATGGCAAGATCACCGACCGGCGCGCCGGCCGCATCGCGACCGCGAAGTCGGCGCCGCTCTGCGAGAAGCTGGCGCAGATCAAGCTGCCGGGCGTCCAGGCGTTCGTCGAGCCGGTGCGCGACCATCGCTTCCTGCTCGTGCTGCGCGGCGAGGGGCTCTCGGACCGCGTGACCGAGACTGATCCGCAACGCGAAGGCCAGCGCCCACTCCCGGTGCGCGCGCTTGCCCCGGATGCGGAGCCGACGGCGAAGCTGCTGAACCAGTGGGTGGCCGAAGCCGAGAAGGTGCTGCACGGTCACGAGCCGGCGAACATGCTGACGCTGCGCGGTATCGCGAAGCATCCACCCATGCCGTCGATCGTCGAAACGTGCAAGTTCCGGGCCGCGGCGATCGCCGCGTACCCGATGTATCGTGGGCTGGCGAAGCTGGTAGGGATGGACGTGCTCAAGACGGGTGCGACCTTCGCCGATGAGGTCGAGACGCTGAAGGCCCACTGGGATCAGTACGATTTCTTCTTCATCCACTTCAAGCGCGCCGACGCCGCTGGCGAGGACGGTGACTTCCAGGCGAAGATCGCCGCCCTGGAGGAGATCGACACGTATATCGACGCGCTGCACGCACTTCAGGCCGACGTGTTTATGGTTGCCGGCGACCACTCGACTCCGGCCGTCGTCGCCGGACACTCGTGGCATCCGGTCCCGTTCCTCTTCCACGCCAGGGACTTCGCCCGGGCCGACCAGACGGAGGGGTTCAACGAGAAGGCCTGCGCACACGGCGTCCTCGGCACGATTCCGGCAAAGGAAGTGCTGTCACTGGCGATGGCGCACGCAGGCCGCTTGATGAAATACGGGGCCTGATATGGCGCGCACGCCGATGATCGCCGGCAACTGGAAGATGAACACGCTGCGCGAAGAGGCGCTGTCCCTCGCACGGGCTCTGCGCGAGCGGGCGGACGGCATCGCAGGCGTCGAGAAGGTCGTCTGCCCGCCGTTCGTGTTCCTGCACGACGTGAAGCAGGCGCTCGCCGGCTCGACAATCGCGGTCGGCGCGCAGAACGCGTACTGGGAGGAGAAGGGCGCCTTCACAGGCGAGGTGAGCATCGCGCAGGTCGCGGAAGCCGCGAAGTACGTGATCATCGGACACAGCGAGCGCCGTCAGTACTTTGGAGAGACGGACGAAACGGTGAACCGGCGCGTGAAGGCCGCGCTCGCCCACGGCGCCATCCCGATCATGTGCGTCGGTGAGACGCTCGATCAGAGACAGAAGCACGAGACGGCGGACGTGCTCGTCCGGCAGACGCGCGGCGGCCTCGATGGCGTGAATGTCGGCTCCGACTTCGTGATCGCGTACGAGCCCGTGTGGGCGATCGGCACAGGGCTCGCCGCGGACGGTGCGACGGCGGAAGAGGCGATCGCCCTGATCCGCAAGACGGTGCGCGAGATCGCCCGGGGTGTCGCCGACCAGGTCCGCATCCTCTACGGCGGTTCGGTGACGCCCGACAACATCGACGAATACATGGCGCAGCCGGACGTCGACGGCGGCCTCGTGGGAGGCGCGTCGCTGAAGGCGGACAGCTTCACTGCGCTTATCCAGGGCGCAGCGACGGCGGTCGCCGGACGCGCCTGATGCAGCGCCGGCTCATCGCCATCGTTGGCGCCACGGCGACCGGCAAGACGGCGCTGGGCATCGAGCTTGCGCGGACGCTGGGCGGCGAGATCGTCAACGCGGACTCCCGGCAGGTGTACCGCGGCATGGACATCGGGACCGCGAAGCCCACCTCCAAGGAGCTGTCAGCCGTCCCGCACCACCTGATCGACGTGGTCGATCCGGACGAGCAGTTCACGCTTGCGGCCTACCTCCATCTCGCGAACGCCGCGCTCGACGATATCTGGTCGCGCGGCAACCAGCCGATCGTCGTCGGCGGCACAGGGCAGTATGTCTGGGCGCTGCTGGAGGGCTGGAAGGTGCCGCGGGTGGCGCCGGACCACGAGCTGCGCGCGGAGTTGGAATCTCTTGCGCGTCGCTACGGGCCGGAGGCGCTCGTCAAGGAACTGCTCGCCGTCGACCCGGCGAGTGCTATCGACATCGACCCGCGCAACACCCGCCGCGTCATCCGCGCCATCGAGGTGACGCGAGCGACCGGCCGGCCGTTCAGCGCGTGGCAGAAGAAGACCGCGCCCAAGTTCGAGACGTCGATTGTCGGGCTGCGGATGGATCGCCAGGCGCTGTATCGTCGCATCGATGAACGCGTCGATGCGATGCTCGCCGCGGGCCTC
>JBBTPG010000183.1:2749-5761 GCA_038066315.1 Chloroflexota bacterium
CGCTCGCCTACAATGCGGCCGTATGTTTCAAGTCATCGTGCTCTGGCTCCACATTCTCTCGGCGGTGACCTTCATCGGGCCACAGGTCTTCTTTGCGATGGCTGCCGTACCGGCGATGCACACGATCGACGACGTGAAGCAGCGGGCGACGGCGACGCGGCTGATGACGACGCGCTTCGCGGTGCTGGCAAGCGCGTCACTGGCCGTGCTGTTGACTACGGGCGTGATCAATTACTTTCACGCCAAAGACCTGGGCTACATCAGCAACGACGACTTCCCGCGCTATTTCATGGCGATGCAGATCAAGCTGACGCTCGTTACGGTGGTCGTGATCCTGACGATCCTGCACGGCATGGTGTTCGGACGCCGCCTGCAGCGCCTGCAGGAGTCGAACGCGCCCGCGGACGAGATCGCGAAGGTGCGGCGGTGGTCGATGCTGGCCTCGATCGCGAACCTCGCGGCATCCATCGCAATTCTCTTCTGCGCGGCCGTGCTGGGGTCGAGCTGGTCGAAGTTCTGACCGGACGGGCGACCGTTGCCGTAGTTGACCGGTACTATCTACAATCAGCAAAGCCAGAGCGACAGTCTGGCTCTTCAAGTTCGCACGGCCGCGTGTGGCGCGTCTCAGCATCAGGTACAGGAGGTAGCTCGCTATGGCTTCTGACGTCCTGGTGACGACCCAATGGGTCGCCGACAACCTCAAGAGTCCGAAGGTCAAGCTGATCGAAGTTGACGTCGACACGACGGCATACGACGAAGGACATGCCCCCGGTGCTGTGGGCTTCAACTGGACGAGCCAGCTCCAGGACCAGGTGCGGCGCGACATCATCAGCAAGGACGGCCTGGAGCGTCTGCTGAGCGACGCCGGCGTGAGCAACGACGACACGGCTGTGCTGTATGGCGACAACAACAACTGGTTCGCGGCGTACGCCTTCTGGCTGCTCGAGATGTACGGCCACAACGACGTGAAGCTGATGGACGGCGGCCGCAAGAAGTGGATCGAGGAGAAACGCCCGACGACGAAGGACGTGCCTTCGCCGAAGAAGACGTCGTACAAGGCGCAGGCGCCGAAGACGGAGCTGCGGGCGAAGCGCGACCAGGTGCTGGCAGCGCTGGGCAATCCGAAGAACGCGCTCGTCGACGTGCGGTCCCCCGCGGAGTACAAGGGCGAGATCATGGCGCCTCCCGGCCTTTCGGAGACGGCGCAGCGCATGGGGCACATCCCCGGCGCGGCGAGTGTTCCCTGGGCTCAGGCCGTGCGTGAAGACGGCACCTTCAAGTCGCCCGAGGAGCTTGCCGCGCTGTACGCGCCGAAGGGCGTGACGCAGGACAAGGAAGTCATCGCGTATTGCCGCATCGGCGAGCGTTCATCCCACACGTGGTTCGCGCTGAAGCACCTGCTGGGCTACCCGAACGTCCGCAACTACGACGGCTCGTGGACCGAGTACGGCTCGCTGATCGATGTGCCGATCGAGAAGTAGCGAGCAGGTTGCGAGCGTTAGGCCGCCAAACCTGAAGCCCGGACCAACATGTCAGACTACCTGAGGCTGATCATACGGCGTGCCCTCACCAGCGCAGATCCTGCACTCTTGCAGGTGCCGTTCGAAGCGGCGGTGCTCGATCGCTACCGCGAGTCGAGCGCGTGCCGCGTGATGCGCACCGACACGGTGGGGCGCGTGAAGAAGCAGGGCGGCTGGACGCTCGACTTCGGCATCGCGCCCGGCGACGCCACGGTCCACGCATCGTGGCAGGCGCTGACATTGGCGCTCCCCGCACACGAGCGGGCGCACTGGGCGGCGCATGCGGCCGCGTCGTTCGAGCCGAGCGAGATGTTCCTGCGCATGCAGCTCTCGCCCGGGAGCTGCTTCGACGATGGCGAATTGCGGGATTGGTAGCGGGTCGTTGGCCTTGGCCGAGCATCGCCGTAGTGCCTGCCACGCGCTACGCTCCACCTGTGGCCAGCGTTGCCGGCCGCGAGACTTCGATGAGGCCGAGAGGTGACGCATGGTGTTTCGGCGCGCGGGCGCGGGGGAAGAACGCGACCAGGTCGCGGAAGAACAAGAGGACGGACTGAACATCGTGAGCGATGAAGACGAGAACGAGGACGATGGCGAGGTAATCGGCGACCTGTTCGAGGCCGGACAATTCTGCGATGTCTGCTCGAAGGAGGAGGGGCGCGTCGGGCTGGATCCGACGTGCCGGGGCGCGTACGATGGCGACCCGGTGTTCCTTTGCTTCGGTTGCCTGGCGGGCGCGCTTCAGGACGCGTACAAGAGCGTCGAGGGATCGGCGATCATCGTCGAGTCGTTCGACGAGTACGCCGACCACTACTACTACCGGCTCGACGAGATGCCCGCCTACCAGTTCGTCCGCGAAGACGTCGAGGCGATCTCCTGGCTGCTGCTGACGATCGGCGACGACTGCGCGCGCTGCGGCGAGCAGAGCCACTTCGCCTGGCTGACACGCGACTTCGTCGACGCGCGCCTGCCGGAGAACAAGCCCGTGTTCCGCAACCTCGACGGCGAGATCGAGCACATGTGCGGCGCCTGCGCGGGCGCAGCGCTCGCCGCATCGTACAAGTCGCTGGAGCTGCCGCTGATGACGGTGGAGCTGCCACGCAGCGCGATGGGCATCATGATGCCGACGGGGGAGTAGCGACGCCGATGACGCTCGTGCTGGAGCAGCAGTACATCGACGAGATGATCGCGCACGCGAAGGAAGACGCGCCGAACGAGTGCTGCGGCATCATTGCCGGCGCCGCCGGCCGCGCGACGAAGCTCTACCGCGCGATCAACGCCGAGGCGAGCCCGTACCGCTACAGCGTCGAGCCGAAGGACCTGCTGCGCATCCACCGCGAGGTCGACGGCAACGACTGGGAGTTCCTGGTCATCTACCACTCGCACACGCACACGGAGGCGTACCCCTCGCCGACGGACGTGCGCCTCGCCGCGTGGCCGGACGCCTACTACGTGCTCGTCTCGCTGATGGACGAGGCGAAGCCGGTCGTGCGCG
>JBBTPG010000183.1:5861-19096 GCA_038066315.1 Chloroflexota bacterium
GACGCGCACCCTTCGGCGCGCGTCTTTGAACTGTCTACTGCGAACTGTTGACTCGGCTACACTTCCTGCTTGCTCAGCGTCGCCAGGAACTCGGCGTTGCTGCCGGTGCGGGAGAGGCGTTCGAGCAGGCGCTCGGTGGCTTCGGACGGGTTGTTGGCGTTCGAGGCGATCATCGACGTCATGCGGCGCATCAGCCAGACCTGGCGCAGCGTCGCTTCGTCGAGCAGCAACTCTTCGCGGCGCGTGCTGCTGCCGGCGATGTCGATGGCCGGGAACGTGCGGCGCTCAGCGAGACGGCGGTCGAGCCGCAACTCCATGTTGCCGGTGCCCTTGAACTCCTCGAAGATCACCTCGTCCATGCGGCTGCCGGTATCGACGAGGCAGGTGGCGATGACCGTCAGGCTGCCCCCCTCCTCGCAGTTGCGCGCGGCGCCGAAGAAGCGCTTCGGCGGGTAGAGCGCGACGGGGTCCATACCGCCGGTGAGCGTGCGGCCGCTGGGCGGCATCGCCAGGTTGTAGGCGCGGGTGAGGCGCGTGATGCTGTCGAGCAGGATGACGACGTCCTTGCCGCCCTCGACGAGGCGCTTCGCACGCTCGAGCGCCATCTCGGCGACGCGTGTGTGGTCCTCGACCGGCTCGTCGAAGGTCGACGCGATGACCTCGCCCTTCACCGAGCGCTTCATGTCGGTAACTTCTTCCGGACGCTCGCCGATCAGGGCGACCATCAGGTGGATATCGGGGTAGTTGGCCGCGACGCCCGCGGCGATCGCCTTCAGCAGGAACGTCTTGCCGGCTTTCGGCGGCGAGACGATGAGACCGCGCTGGCCGCGGCCGATCGGCGAGATCAGGTTGATCAGGCGGCCGGAGAGGTCAGAGCTTGGCGTCTCGAGGTCGATCATCTGGTTGGGGAAGATGGCGGTCAGGTTCTCGAAGTAGGGGCGGCTCTTGGCCTCTTCGGGGTCGAGGCCGTTTGTCGTTTCGACGCGGAGCAGGCCGTAGTACTTCTCGCTGTCCTTCGGCGGCCGTACCTCGCCGGTGACGTAGTCACCGGTGCGGAGTCCGAAGCGGCGAATCTGCGACTGGCTGACATACACGTCGTTGGAGCCCGGAAGCAGGCTCTCGCCGCGCAGGAACCCGTAGCCGTCGTCGACGATCTCGAGGATGCCGCCGGTGCGGATCACGGCTTCGCGCTCGGCCGCGGTCATCGGTTGGTCGCCGGCGTCGTCCTGGGGCGGCTGTGGCGGCGCCTGACGCGGACCGCCGGATCGTCTTCGTTCTCGTACTGCGCCCATGCTTGGACCTCTGTTGGGCTGATGCGCCCGGCTAACGTAGCTGGATGGATCCCTGGAGTGCGGCTCCGGATGAACAAGTGCGCTCAACGTGACCTTCGGCGAGCCGAATTGTGCCGAGTTCAAGGGGAGTCGCTGCGGCGCCGGGAGAATGCGCGCCGGGAGTTCGCGGGTATTCCGCCTTCCTTGTTACCGGATCGCCGAATGTCTGTCAAGCGCCTAGCAGTCCGTTGCGACGCCGCTTTGCCCAGTGCGTGTGCGCGGGCGCCATGCGAATTGCACGTCGACGAGCGCCGAGGCCGCCGAGCAGCGCGATGATGTGCGTGTGGTGTCGGCCGCGGGTGCTGCGCGCGTATCCGTGATCTCCCGCATTTCGCAGCCGTCCGCGCCATACGCGCCTCCTGCGAGCGCGTTGATCGAGGCACCACGCTTGGTGATACTGACTCGCGCTCCATCTGCGGGCGCGGAGGCCGACCACATGGACATCTTGCGAACGCTCCTCTTCGTCCCCGGGAACCGCCAGCGCATGCTCGAACGCGCGCCTCGCGCCGGCGCCGACGCGATCGTCGTCGACCTCGAGGATGCTGTGCCGAAGGCCGAGAAGCGTACGGCGCGGGCGCTGGTCCGCGCGTTGCTGCCGAAGCTCGCCGCCCACGGCCATCCGGTGTTCGTGCGCGTCAACAACGTCCACAGCGGTCTTACGCGCGACGACGTCATGGCCGTGGTCCGGCCGGGGCTGTCGGGCGTCGTCCATCCGAAGACGGACGCGCCGCAGGACCTGCGCGACCTGGACGTGCTGCTCCGCGAAGCGGAGATGAAGTACAAGATTCGCCCTGGCGACATCCGCACGGTCCCGCTGATCGAGAGCCCGATCGCGGTGCTGCGCTGCGAAGCGATCGCCTGCGCGTCGGACCGCATCACCGGGCTGTCGCTGGGCGGCGAGGATTACACGGCCGCGCTGGGTGTGGCGCGCGATGCCTCGGGTGCCGCGCTCACGCACGCGCGGAACGTCCTGGTCACCGTCGCCTCGGCGTACGGCCTGCCGGCGATTGACACGCCGTACGTCAGCATCAAGGACGAGCGCGGGCTGGTCGCGGAGGCGAAAGTTGCCCAGTCGCTCGGGTTCAAAGGGAAGTACGTGATTCATCCCGACCAGGTCGCTCCGGTCAACGCTGTCTTCGCGCCAACGAAGGACGATGTTGAGTATGCGCGGCGCGTCGTCGCGGCCGCCGCGGATGCGGCGAAACGGCGGCGCGGGTCCGTCGCCCTCGACGGCAAGATGATCGATGCGCCGATCGTCGAGCGGGCCTCGCGCTTGATCGCGCTGGCGGAGCGGATCGCCGAGCGCAAGCAGCCGCCGGCCGTGCCGGCGCGCACACGCGCACGATGACACGACGAGGAAGCCCGGCCGATGTGGCCGGGCTTCTCTGGCTTCTACGATCGTGCGTCTGGAAGGATGCGCTAGTCTTTCCAGATCGGGTATTGCTGTGCGCGGCGGAGCTTGAAGTCCGTCTCCGGCAGCTTGAACCCGAGCGCCCGCACCTTCTTCAGAATGGTCTCGACCTGGCGCTTTTCCGATGCACTGAGGACCTGACCGAACATGTCGTCGTAGAGCTCCTCGGAGATCTTCACGATCTCCTCGGTGATCTCGCGGCCCTTGTCGGTCAGCTCGAGTCCGACGGCCCGCCGGTCGTTCGGATCCGGGAGACGGCGCACCCAGCCGCGCGATTCGATACGGTGGAGGATGCCGGTGATGCTCTGCGTCTCCTGGAAGAGCAACGTCGCGACGAGGCTCGGCTTGATCGGCCCGGTGGAATAGTGCAGGACGGCCAGCACGCGCGCTTGCGATGCGGATACGCCCAGATGATAGAACCGCCGCTCCAGCAGCTTGTAGGACATCCAGTAGATCTCGGTGATCAAGACCCACGGCATCATCGCCTGATGTATCGGCACGTCACTCTTTCTTGATGATTTAGTCGCGGTTGCCATGAAAACTCAGCCCCTTCTTTCATACCCTCTGCCTTTCGCGAGTCTAACATCGGCTCGTTGATCGGGCAACGGCGCAAGGCCCGTGAAGCGGATACTTTGCGGTATTGTCATGACCGCGCCGGGCAGACTGCTGCGCCTCGCGGCGAGCATCCGCACTAAGGACACTGACTCATCAGTTTGCTCAGTACACAATGCTCACCCCATTGCACACCCGTCCTCACCGCGCTGGGACACCGCCACGGAGAGCGCGCTGGATCGAGGGGCGGCACGATGCTACGTTGCCCCTCTCGGCGGGAAGTGAATGTGAGGCAATCGATGGCGAACTTCGATTTCGAGAAGGTGATCTACGAAAAGCGCGGGCGGATCGGCATCGTGACGATCAACCGGCCGGACCGGATGAACGCGATCGACCCGCAGACGTCGCAGGAGCTCCATACCGCCTGGTGTGATTTCCGCGACGACGACGATCTCTGGGTCGGCATCTTCACCGGTGCCGGCGAGCGCGCGTTCTCGGCCGGCAATGACCTGGTGGCGATGTCGGCGGCGCAGCAGGGCGGACTCAACGCCATAAGCGCCGTGTACTCGCGAGCGCCGTTCGGCGGCATCACGCGCAACTTCGAATGCTGGAAGCCGATGATCGCCGCGGTCAACGGCTACTGTCTCGCCGGCGGGCTGGAGATGGCGCTGGCGTGCGACATCCGCATCGCGTCGGAGCACGCGCAGTTCGGGCTCCCAGAAGTGACGCGCGCGATCATCGCCGGCGCCGGGGGTACACAACGGCTGCCGCGGCTCATCCCGTTCGGACCAGCGCTGGAGCTGCTGCTGACCGGCGGCAGGTTCGACGCGCAATGGGCGTTCCGCTACGGCCTTGTCAATCATGTCGTCCCGGCGGACCAGGTGATGCCGAAGGCGATCGCCATCGCCGAGGCGATCTGTGAGAACGGCCCCCTGGCCGTGCGGCTGGCGAAGGAGGCCGCGTATCGCGGCCTGAGCCTGACCGTCGAAGACGGGCTGCACTTCGAGAACGAGCAATCGCGCAAGGTGCTGGCGTCGGAGGATGCGCGCGAAGGGCCGCTGGCGTTCGCGCAGAAGCGCAAGGCGCAGTACAAGGGGAAGTAGTTCGTCGTGTTATGCCCGGACTCAGTCCGGGCGTAACTGTGTTGGCCGAGGCGAGTGCTCCGAGCCAGCTACGTGCCGTCAGCAGCATCCGCGCGCAGCGCGTCCGCGAACTCGCGGAGCGAGCGGACGAGGGTGAGATGCGGCGGTAGCGGCGCGTCGCCGTGGGCGCCGGCGTGGTCGAGCAGGTACACGCACGGTACGCCGTTCTTCGCCAGGTGATACGCAGTGCGCGGGTCGTCGTCGATGTGCGCGTCGATGCCGAGGATGCGCGCGGTCGCGAGCTTGTGCTGCGCGGGGCGCAGGCCGGGCGGCGCCATCCGGATGCCGGCGATGCGGTCGTCGAGGTGGTGGCCGCGCAGCCAGCGCCGCACGAGCGGTTCGCCGGCCCAACTGCGTCCGGTGACGATATAGATCTCGTGCGCCACCGTGAGCTCGTGCAACACGGCCGCCGCGTCCGCTGCATTCGTCCGCCAGGCGAAGCGCAGGTACTCGACTGCCAGCCGCAGCGGGCCCGACGAGCGCGCCTGATTGTAGAGCGCCTCGTAACCGGCGGGCAGGTCAGGCACCGGCGACGGGGCGTGCACGGCGAGGCGGCCGAACGGGGTCAGGCACAGCACGCCGTCGAAGTCGAAGCCGATGCGCATCAGCCGGCCGCTGCGCGGGCGAGCGCGAGTGCGGCGGACGCGACCGTTTCGATGCGCGCGCGCAGCTTCTCTGCCGGCTGGCCCTCGACGAACTGATCGTCAGTCGCGTAGACGCCGGCGATCGGCACGCCATCGAGACTCGCGAAGAGCGGGCGCATCCCGTACTCGATGGTGAGGAAGTGTTGCGGCGAGCCGGCCGTCTGGATCGGCACGCAGATCTTGCCGGCCAGGTGGCCGTGCGGCATCAGGTCGAAGAAGGACTTCATGACGCCCGTGTAGAGCGCGCGATACGTCGGCGACGCGGCGACGACGATCTGCGCCTCACCGATGGCCGCGATGGCCGAATCCATCGCGGGCGCGGAGGCCCGCGCGACGAGCGCATCGGCGGGCAGCGCCGCTACGTCGACCATCTGCGTCTCGCAGCCGCCGTGCCCGAGCGCCGCGAGCATCAGCTCGGCGAGCGTCTTCGATTTCGAAGGAGCACGCGGACTTCCCGATACGGCGACCGCTCGCAGCGTCATGCGCGCGCCAGCTCGTTCTCGGGCGCGACGAGCACGCTGGCCTCGCCGCGGAAGTGCGGCATGACGTACCTGCCGAAGCGCTCCGACTCTTCCAGGTGCGCATAGCCGGAGAAGATGAACGTATCGATGCCGGCGTCGACGTACTCGCGAATACGCGCCGCCACGTTCTCTCCGGAGCCAACGAGTGCGAGTCCGACTCCGAGGCGTGCGCGGCCGATCCCGGTCCAGAGGTTCGGGCCAAGCCAGTCGCCCTGCTCTCGCAGCATGCGTTGGCGCTTCTCGCCTTCCGAATCGGCGCCGCTCATGTGCTTCTGCATCATGTCTTCGAACTTGTCGGGCACGCCGGCGACCATCGCTTCCGCGGCTGCGCGCGCCTCCTCCTCCGTCTCACGCACGCACACCAGCAGTCGGATGCCGAACCGCAGAGCACGCCCGAGCCTGCCTGCGCGCTCCCGCATATCGGCGATGCGGTCGCGCACCATCGGGATCGTCTCGCCCCACAGAAGATACACGTCGGACTCTTCCGCGCCGACCTGCTTGCCGGCCTCGGACGCGCCGCCGAAGTACCATGGCGGGCAGGGCTTCTGATACGGCTTCGGGAAGACGTTGCCCTTCTCGATGCGGTAGAAACGTCCCTCATGGCTCCACGAGCGAGGCTCGGTCCACGCCCGCTTGACCACCTGCATGAACTCTTGCGTGCGCGCGTAGCGTTCGTCGTGCTCGGTAAAGTCGCCGTCGGCCGCCTGCTCGTGCGGGAATCCGCCGGTGACCACGTTGATCAGCACGCGGCCCCGCGTCAGCTGATCCATCGTGTTTGCCATCTTCGCGGCGACGGTCGGTGCGATGAAGCCCGGCCGCATCGCTACGAGAAACTTCATCTTCTCTGTGCGGGCGGCGACGGCCGACGAGGCGAGCCAGGAGTCCTCGCACGTGGTGCCGACGGGCACCAGCATGAAGACGAACCCCGCATCCTCGGCCGTCTTCACGCACCGTGTCAGATAGTCGATCGTCGCCTCGCGCGTCGGCGGGCCGACGATTTCCGTATCCCCCATGGTGGGCAGGAACCAGCCGAAATCGATGGTCATGGTGGTGCTCCGTATGCAGTCGGCGGGAGTGTCGCTGTGACGAGAGTATAGGGCGGCGGCTGGGCGGGTTCAATCGGCGCCGTCAGTCCGCGAGGCCTGCGGCCCGTACGCAGCACGAGCCGAAGGGTGAACAAAGGTCCACAGGCACAGGGCGGTCAAACGGCGCGGCGAACGCGAATCGCTGGGAGACACGGATCTGTCGCCGAAAATGAGGGCCGGCCCGTCATCCGGGCGTAACATGGCGTCGATATACTTTCGCATCCGCCGGGGGGAGCGCCATGCACAACATCCTGCTCGTCGACGCGTCAGAGGAAATGCGGCCGCTCGCGGCCACACTGGAAGAAGCGGGCTTCGCCGTGTCGCACGCCCCGATGGGTCGCGTCCTCGACGATTCGCAGGCCGACGCGCCGGCGGTCATCGTGTTCAACCTGTTCGGCCGCCCCGACACGCCGTCGATACGCAATCTGTTGCGCTCGGCGCAGATGCCGCACGGCATCGCGTCGCTGGCCGTGATACGCAGCGACCAGCTTGCGACGTTCGACCCTTCGATCGGCTTCGACGACTTCATCGTCTACCCGGCGATGGCCGACGAAGTGAACGCGCGCGTGCGCCGCGCGATCTGGCTGAAGTCGGGCGTTGAGAGCGACAACACGCTGCACGCGGGTGACCTGCACATCGATCTGTCGAACTACAAGGTGTTCGTGGGCGGCCGGCCGATCGACCTGACGTACAAAGAGTACGAGCTGCTGCGCTTCATGGCGACGAACCGCGATAAGGTCTTCACGCGGGAGGCGCTGCTGAACCGCGTCTGGGGCTACGACTTTTACGGCGGCTCCCGGACCGTCGACGTACACATCCGGCGGTTACGCAGCAAGATCGAGGACCGCGCGCACACGTTCATCGAGACCGTGCGCAACGTCGGGTATCGGTTCCACATCGACTGACGTGCCGCGTCGCCGCCACGTGCCCTTCAGGCGCCTTCGCGGTGGCAGGCTGTGCCATCGCCCGGCCGAGCACTATCGCCGCCGTCCCTGCCGGTACACTCCCCCTGATGGCGCATTCGACCGGGCCGCAGCGTCCGCACGATCCCCCGCATCACGAACCGGACCATCTGCTCGAAACGGCGGCCGAGGCGGTCGCGCGGCGCGCCGAGTCACCGCTCGACCGGTTCGTGATGCGGTCGACCGGCTGGTTCGCGGACCACACGGCGATCCGGCTGGCGGTCATCGTGACGGCGTTGGCGCTCGCGCTGGCGCCGGGCGTCATCCTGGTCATCTTCCCGGATCTGACCGATCCCGTCGCCGGATTCAGCTACGGGGGCGTGTTTCTCACAAATCTCGCGAGCACCGCGACGTTCTTCTTCCCCGTGCCTGGGCTGACCGCCGCGGCGCAGACGCTGGTCGCGACGGAGGGCGAGAAGTCCGGTGTGCCGTGGCTGGTCGGGGTCGCCGGCGGGGCCGGCATGGCGGTGGGCGAGATCTCGGCCTACTACGGCGGGTACCTGGGGGCGGAGCTGGTGCGCGGGCGGGAGTTCGGCGGACCGCAACGGCTGCGGCGCGTCATCGAACGCGTGGTGGGCGGTGTGAACTGGTTGATGCAGCGCTGGGGGATGGCGACGCTCTTCGTGCTGTCCGCGATCCCGAATCCCGTGTTCGAGGTGGCGGGGCTGACGGCCGGCTCCGTGCGGATGCCGTTCCGCCGCTTCTTCGTGTCTGTCACGGCGGGCAAGATCCTCAGGGGTATCCTGCTGGCGTACTACGGCGCGAACACGTTCGACGGCATCAAACACCTGCTGTCGTTCTGAGCGGTGCCGTTCAGACGAGATGAGCGTGCACAAGGGTACGCCCGCGTGCGCCCCTGCATCCACGCGCGGGCTACCGCGGCAGCGGCACCGTGCGCGGACCGCTGAGCTTGGTGATGATGTTCTCGGTGAGCTTCTGCAGGCGGGCATCGGCGAAGGCGCCGTAGCTCTCGTGGGCGTAGTCGTCGAGGCCCCAGCTCCAGGCGATGGTGCCAGCGGCGAAGACGATCGCGCCGCTCGCGGCGGTGTGGATGGCGGAGACCGAGGTGTCGCTGCCGAGGAAGCCGCTGACGGGCGAGCTGCCGACGACGACGAGACCATCGGGGCGCTCGTCGGCGGGCGCCATATGGTCGTACTCGTAACCGACGATGCCCGGAAACGCGTCGCCCTCCGCGATGCCGGTGCCGTCGAAGATCCAGGTGTCGACGTTCGCCGGTTTCCAGGCGATGTAGTCGGGCTGCGTGTTCGATCCGTAGGCGAGGCCGGAGAGCATGCTCTGCGGGCGGCTTACCGGCGGATCTTTGAAGAGCACCGTCGCTTCCTTCGGGTTGTCGCGCGCCTTCGGATCGAGAGAGGCATCCTTGTAGACGGTGAGCACGCGCGCCTTCTCGCCCTTCGATGATGGCTCGAGGCGGCTCTGCCAGTACACCTCGTTGCCGCTGAAGAAAGCGATGTTCACGCCCGCATCGCGCGCCGCCTCGACGGCATCACGCTGCTGCTTCGTCCAGTACTCGTCGTGGCCGAGCGAGACGAAGAGGCGATGCTCCTTCAGGCCGTCGCCGCGGAGCGAGACGTCGACGTTCGTCGTGTACGTCATCTCGAAGCCCATCGACTCCGCCCAGCGCACGAAATTGTACTCCCAGCGGAAGAACTCGCCCGCTCCGACCTGCATCTGGTCGTTGATGTTGACGTCGTACGGGCGGTCGTACGACACGCGGTACGCGCGCCGCGTCTTCTCGACGTAGCGCCGATCGGCGCCGAACGCGCCGTACGTGCTCGCATCCCCCCACGCGTTGTACGCCTGCCAGGTGTTGGTCGACGCCTGCACGACGATCGGCGCGTCCGAGGCGTCGTCGCGCACGACAAAGACGGCGTAGACGGACGTGTCGGTCTTCAGCTCGTGCAGCTTCACGAGGTAGTAGCCGCTGACCCAGTCGTCGCCGACCTTGATCTGCAGGCTGCGCTTCCAGTCGCACTCGATCAGCAGCGTGTCGGTATCGACCTTGCAGGTCTTGCACTCCTGTACGCCGCGCAGCGGGTCCCAGCGGCCCTGATTCTCGCCGTCGATGTTCTTGATCGAGCGGACGTTGCGGCCGCCCGCGCCGCCGTACCAGCCCATGCGATAGACGTCCGCCTCGTACTTCGCGCCGTCGGTCATCGTGCTGACGTGCACGGCGAGCGTGTCGCCGCGCTGGACGCTGACCTGTCCGCAGTACGCACTGATCTCACCGATCAGCGCGGGGCGGTCGATCTTCCAGCCATCGTCGCCAACGAGCTGGTTCTCTTCGGCGATCGTACGGATCTTGCGCTGAGGCGTGTTCGTTGGCGGCGGAACGCCCGGCGTGCCCGGCGCCGGCTTGCCGTCGCCGCCGCATGTCGCTGCGACGACCCCGGCGCCAAGCACGCCGAAGAGGAATCGCCTCCGTGCGATGCGGGTCTTGAGACGAGCCGGGGTTTCCGGGGGGGAATCGTCGATGCCGTCCATGCACGGCCGTTGTAGCAGATTCGCGACCCGAAGCGTACGTGCATCGCGCCGGATGGCCGGCGAACGGACTTCGGTGAGTGCCGCGAACCTACCGCAGCCCGAGCCGCGCCAACTGGTCGTCCGGCGCTTCGATCTCGACCAGCGCGGCGCGCAGGCGGTCGGCCGCCTCGTGCTCGCGGCGCTCGCCGGCTCGGTTCTCGATTTCCGACGGGTCGTTGTAGAGATCGTACAGGTGATTGCCGCTGAACGGCCCCAGCGCCCAGAACGGCAGCATGTCGTCCTGCTGGAACGGCTGGCGGATCACCGGTACCTTCGACCCCGGCATGCGGTCGAGGAACGCGCGGTCGTCCGGCACGGGCAGCCGCAGCTTCGGCCTCGCCGCGATGGGCATCGTCGACCAGCGGTTCGACCACATCGAGATCGGCGCGTTGTCACCGGCGGGCGCGCGCGCGTACTTGCTCGTCTCGTCGATCAGGTGCACCTCGCGGCCCCACACACCGGACAGCGCGTGCTCGCGCACCGACCGCGCCTCGCCGCGGATCACGGGAATCAGCGACCTGCCGTGCGTGCGATGCTTCACCGTCGCGCCGAAGAGGTCGACGAGCGTCGCGAAGATGTCGACGTTCGTCGAGAGCGCGGGCGTCGTGCCGGAGTCGACGCCCGGCCACGATACCATGAGCGGGATATGGCCGAGCGTTTCGTAGATCGGCACGTTCGGCTTGCCCCAAATGTCCTTCTCGCCCAGGTAGTGGCCGTGGTCGGTGCAGACGATGACCGCGGTGTCGTCCCACATGCCGTGCCGTTCGATCGCCTCGAGGATGCGGCCGAACCACGCGTCGATCATCGTCAGCTTGCCGCCGTAGCAGGCCCGGATCTGGCGCGCCTGCCGCTCGGTCAGCACGCCGGCGGAGATGGCGCCGCTGACGTACGGCGGCCAGATCAGGTGCGGGCCGTCCCACGTCTCGTCGTACATCAGCGCGTACTCGTCCGGCGTGTCGAACGGCTCGTGCGGGTCGAACTCGTCGACGAACAGCAAGAAGCGGTCGTGATAGCCGGCGTTGTCGTCGAGCCAGCGCGCGGCGGCCGCCATCGTGCGCGGACCGGGGAAGTCCGCCTCGCCGCGAAAGTATCCGCGCGAGTTGTCGTAGGGCATGTGCCCGCGGCCCATCGGCGGCGCGCCCAGCCACGAGGTGTCGGGCCGCGTCTTCCACGGGTCGCCCTCGTGGCCGCGCTCGTAGTCCCAGGCGGTGAACTCGGTGTGGTAGTTCTCGCCGCCGGTCTCGAAGAGGTGCGGGTGGTCCGAGATGAGCATGGTCGTCACGCCCGCCTCGCGCAGGTATGACGTGATCGTGCGCTCCCAGATCTCGACCGATCCCCACGGCCGCCAGAGGAAGTCGAGTGCTCCGCACAGCATGTCGTGCCGCGCCGGCATGCACGGCAGCGAGCCGGAGTAGTGCTTCTCGAACCGCAGCGCTCGCTTCGCGAACCGGTCCAGGTTCGGCGTCAGGAACTCCGTGCCGCCATACGCGCCCAGCATGTGCCGGTTGAGGCTATCGAGCAGGATGACGATCGCGTTCTTCGGTTGAGTACGGGTCTGCGGTTGCGCAGTATCGGTCTCTGGCATCGGTTCGTCCTATCCCAGCACGCGTGGCGCAGGCGTCCCGCCTGCGGGCGCGCTGTCACGACCATCATCGCACGAACGCGCCGTCCAACCCACTGCCGCCCCACCGGGCACACTCCGGTGTGCCCCGCGCCGGCTGTCGTCGCTGTATCATCCCGGCGCATCATAGATGAGGAGACGGCCATGCCCACGAAGATCACCGGCGTCCATGCGCGCGACATCCGCATGCCGACGTCCCGCACGCAGGCTGGCTCCGACGCGATGCACACCGACCCCGACTATTCCGCAGCCTACGTGGTGCTGGAGACGGACCGCACCGACGGCATCGAGGGCCACGGCATGACGTTCACGATCGGCCGCGGCAACGAGATCTGCGTCGCCGCCGCGAACGCGCTGGCGCCGCTGGTCGTCGGCGAGACGCTGGAGTCGATCGCCGCCGGCATGGCGGGGTTCTGGCGCAAGATGACCGGCGACAGCCAGCTGCGGTGGATCGGGCCGGAGAAGGGCGCGATCCACCTTGCGACGGCGGCCATCGTCAACGCCGCCTGGGACCTCTGGGCGAAGGTCGAGGGCAAGCCGGTGTGGAAGCTCGTCGCCGACATGACGCCGGAACAGATCGTCGCCTGCATCGACTTCCGCTACCTGAGCGACGCGCTGACGCCGGACGAAGCGCTCCACATCCTGCGCCGCAACGTGCCGACGCGCGCCGCCCGCGAGGCGGAGATGCTCCGCGACGGCTATCCGGCGTACGTCACCTCGGTCGGCTGGATGGGGTACGCCGACGAACGCATCCGCGAGCTGTGCCGGCAGGCGCTGGCCGACGGCTGGACGCGCTTCAAGCTGAAGGTGGGCCGCGACGCCGCCGAGAACGAGCACCGCTGCCAGCTCGTGCGCGAGGAGATCGGCTGGGACTGCGCGCTGATGGTCGACGCGAACCAGGCGTGGGACGTCGGCGAGGCGATCGAGCACATGGCGCGGCTACAGCCATACAAGCTGCTCTGGATCGAAGAGCCGACCAGCCCCGACGACATCCTGGGCCACGCCGCGATCCGCCGCGCCGTGAAGCCGATCGGCGTCGCGACGGGCGAACACTGCCCGAACCGCGTGATGTTCAAGCAGCTGCTGCAGGCGGAGGCGATCGACTTCCTGCAGATGGACACCTGCCGCCTCGGCGGGCTGAACGAAGTGCTCGCCGTGCTGCTGCTCGCCGCGAAGTTCGGCGTGCCGGTGTGCCCGCATGCCGGCGGCGTCGGCCTCTGCGAGTACGGGCAGCACGTCTCGCTGATCGACTACATCGTGGTGAGTGCAAGCCTCGAGAATCGCGCGCTGGAGTACGCGGAGCACCTGCACGAGCACTTCGTCGACCCGATCACCGTCCGCCGCGGCCGCTACATCCCGCCGGCGAAGCCCGGCTTCAGCATCCAGATGCACCCGCAGTCGCTCGACGACCACGAGTTTCCG
>JBBTPG010000184.1:0-3292 GCA_038066315.1 Chloroflexota bacterium
AGCGCGGCGTTCCGCGCGACGATCTCCGTCGTCAGCCCCGGCTCCACGGCAAGCAGCCGCTCCGCGTCGCGCTCCAGCACGTCCAGCATCGGCGCATCCATGATCAGCCCGTGCTTGATCACTTCCGCATATCCCTCTCGGAGCGAGCGTGGCGGCAGCGACGCCAGCAGGCTCGTGTCCTGCACGACGAGCTTCGGCGGGTAGAACGCGCCGATCAGGTTCTTGCCGCGTGGATGGTCGACGCCCACCTTGCCGCCGATCGACGCATCGACCATCGCCAGCAGCGACGTCGGCGCCTGCACGAAGTTGACGCCGCGCAGGTACGTCGCGGCGACGAAGCCGCCGAGGTCGCCCGCGACGCCGCCGCCCAGCGTCACGACGGTCGACGAACGCTCCGCGCGCTGATCCAGCAGCCAGTCGTAGACCGACCGCACCGTCTCGAGGCTCTTGCTCGCCTCGCCCGCCGGGAACGCGAAGATCGCCGCGTCGAAGCCCGCCGCGCGCAGCGACGCCAGCGCCCGCTCGCCGAACAGCGGCCCTACCGCATCGTCCGAAACGACGAACGCCGAGCCTCGCAGCCCGGCGTCACGCATCAGCGCGCCCAGGTCATCGAGCGCACCCCAGCGGCAATGGATGTCGTACGCGTGCTTCTCCGCGGTGACACGGATCACGCTGTGCCCCCGGCCACCGCCGAGCGCTCGCGGAACGCCAGCAGCACCTGGTGCGTCACCTGGTCGGGCGTCAAATCGTCGGTCTGGATGATGAAGTCGGCCTGCGCGTAGATCGGATCGCGCTCCGACTTCAGCTCGATGATCGTCGCCAGCGGGTTGCCGCCGGCGAGCAGCGGCCGCTCGGAGATGTCCGACGTGGAGTCCTGGATGCGCGCGGCGATCGTCTCGGGCCGGGCGTCGAAGCACACGATGAACCCCTTGCGGCGCATCGCCGCGCGGTTCGATTCCGCCAGCACGCTGCCACCACCTGTCGCGACGACGACGTTGTGCATCCCGGCCACGCGCTCGATGACCTGCGACTCGATCGCGCGAAACGCCCCTTCGCCGCCCGAGCGAAAGATGCCAGCCGCCGTGTCGCCCGACTGCTCCTCAATCAGCGTGTCGATATCGACCGCCTGCCAGTCGAGCGCGACAGCAAGCGGACGCACGGTCCGCGTCTTCCCCGTCGCCATGAATCCCGTCAGCCAGATCTGTTCGTAATTCATCTATTCACCGTGCCTGTACGTCTCGCGCGCACTTTGTCGATGCGCCGCGTGGGCTTTCCATTGTACAGACAGCTCTTCTCGAAGAGTCGCCGCAGGAGACAGACGTGTCCGCTGCACGTCGCCCTGCACGTCTGCCGCCACCGTCCTCACCCGGCAAGACGGACAGGTCTAAAGACCTGTCCCTACGGTCCGGCGAGCGCCTCCGCGCCTGCGCGTGCGCATCCGCGCCCCTACAACCTACTACCTGCAGCCGAGAACCTCAGCAACCTACTCGCGCAGCGCCCGCGGCCCGATCGTCGCCTCGAACGCGCGCCAGTTGCGGAGCGTCTCGCCCAGCGAGTCGCCGCCGAATTTCTCGAGCGCCGCCGTCGCCAGCACGATCGCGCACATCGCCTCGACGATGATCCCCGCCGCCGGCACGACGCAGATGTCGCTGCGCTCGTAGTGCGCCGGGATCTCCTCGCCGGTCATCAGGTCCGCGGATGGCAGCGCCCGCGGCAGCGTAGCGATCGGCTTCAGCGCAATGCGCACGACGATGTCCTGCCCGTCGGTGATGCCTCCCTCGGTGCCGCCCGCGTTGTTCGTCGCGCGCGCCCACGGCCGGTCCGGCCGCCACTGCCCCAGCGGCAGGATCACGTCGTGTACCTGCGAGCCCGTCGCCCGTGTCGCCGCGAACCCGGCGCCGATCTCGACGCCCTTCACGCTGTGGATGCTCATCAGCGCCTGCGCCAGCAGGCCGTCGATCTTCCTGTCCCAGTGCACGTGGCTGCCCAGACCCATCGGCACGCGCTCCACACGCCCCTCGACGACGCCGCCCAGCGTATCGCCGGCGTTCCGCGCCTCGTCGATCGCCGCGACCATCTTCTGCGCGCCCGCCGCGTCGGCGCACCGCACCGGCGACTCCTCGACGGCCTCCCAGTCGATCTCGGCCGGCACGAGCGCATCGACGTTGCCGATCTGGACCGTATGGCTGCGGAACGCCATCCCGAATTCCTCGAGGAAGCGTTTGCACACGGCGCCCACGGCGACGCGCGCCGCCGTCTCGCGCGCGCTGGCGCGTTCGAGCACGTTGCGCACGTCGTCGAAGTCGTACTTCACGATGCCGGCGAGGTCGGCGTGGCCGGGGCGCAGCCGCGTCACTTTCTGGACCTCGCTCTCGATCGGCTGGGCCGACATCTGCTCGGTCCAGTTCACCCAGTCGCGGTTCTGGATCGACAGCGCGATCGGGCTGCCCAGCGTCTTGCCGTGGCGCACGCCGGAGATGATCTCGGCGCGATCCTGCTCGATCTTCTGCCGGCGGCCGCGCCCGTAGCCGCCCTGCCGCCTGCGCAGGTCAACGGCGATAAAGTCCTCGGAGAGCGGCAACCCCGCGGGCACGCCCTCGATGATCACCGTCAGCGCCTTGCCGTGCGATTCACCAGCAGTCAGAAAACGCAGCACGTCGTCGTCCCTCTAATCATCCTTGTAGAACACGGCCGGCACGCCGCTTGGCGTCGTCGCCTCGGGGTCGACGGCCAGCGGGTTGCCGCGGTCGTCCAGCAGGAAGCGCCCGCCGAACGTCCGCACGACTTCCTCCGCGTCCATCTCGTCCCACGCCAGCATATCGGCGACCTCGCGCCGGCAGATCGTCGAGAGGATGCAGCGCTGCGACGAGCCGAGGTTGTCGCGATACGTGCTGAACACGTCGATCTGGACGTGCGCCAGCTTCACGTTCGGGATGTCGTAGAACACCATATCGGCCAGCTTGGCCGTCACGCGCATGCCCTCGGCGAGCGGGCTGCTCACCTCGCGGCGCTCGCCCTCGACCAGCGCGTACTGCCCGTCCGCCGACGCGCTGATCCGCACCCCGTCGGACGTGACGCCGACCAGCTCTGCGCTCTGCACGCCGTGCCACACCGAAGGCCGCGTGCCCTTCGGCATCCGCATCGTCTTCCAGTGCGTCACCTCGTCGCCGACAAGCGTCTGGATCGCGCCGACGTCGCCCGCATCGACCAGCTTCCGCCACTCGAGCTGCGCCCGCGTCCCCTGCACGATCACCCAGGCCACGACGAGGAACATGCCGAACAGGCCCGCAAC
>JBBTPG010000185.1:0-2047 GCA_038066315.1 Chloroflexota bacterium
TGCAGGCGCGGGTGCGCGGCGACGCACTCCATCAGCCAGACGCCGAGCCCCTGCCCGCGGAACTCGTCGAGCACGAAGACGTCGCAGACGTAGGCGAAGGTCGCGTAGTCGGTGATGATGCGAGCCAGGCCGATCGTGCGCGCGCCGTCGTCGGCGTACAGCCCGAAGTTCAGCGAACCCTCGACGCCGCGCCTGACGACGTCGAACGGGATGCCCGGCACCCAGTACGACGACTCGGACAGCCAGCGATGCACGACGCGCAGATCGAGCTTCGACGCGTCGGTGCTGACGACGAAATCGCCGCGCCGCCACTCGACGGGATCGCTCACGCCAGGTGTTTCTTGTAGAAGGCGATCGTGCGTTCCCAGGTCTGCTTCGACGCAGCGGCGTTGTAGACCTCCGGGCGCGTGTCGTTGAAGAACGCGTGCTCGGTACCCGCGTACTGGTGGAACTCGACCGACTTGCCGAGGTCCCGGAGTTGCTTCTCGAGCGCGGCCGCCGCCTCGGGGCTGGCCCAGCCGTCGTTCTGCGCGTAGTGGCCCAGCACGGGGCCCGCCACCTTCGAGAGGTCCGGCTGCACGCCGGGCAGCGCGCCGTAGTAGATGACCGTCGCGTCGATCGGCCGTAGCGTCGAGATGTAGAGCGAGAGCCCGCCGCCGAGGCAGAAGCCGACGCTGCCGACCTTCCCGGTACAGGCAACGTGCTTCTGGAGGTAGTCGTAGGCGCCGGCCATGTCCTTCGCCGCTTCGTCCATCTTCATCGCCATCATCATCTTGCCGGCCTCGTCGGGCTCGGCGGTCACGTTGCCGTGGTAAAGGTCGGGCGCGAGCGCGAGGTAGCCCTCGGCGGCGAAGCGGTCGGCGATGCCCTTGATGTTATCGTTGAGCCCCCACCACTCCTGGATGACGATGACACCCGGGCCTTTGCCCGAGGCGGGCTTGGCAAGATAGCCCTCGGCCGTGCCGCCGTTGCTGGAGAATGACACCATCTGTCCTGCCATGCTGTGCCTCCTGCGTAGAACCTGGAACTCAGAACCTAGAACCGGATGATACGCGGCATCGCACCAGAGTTCCAGACGCGCGTTAAGACTGTGTTACGCAGGTCCGGCTTGACCTCGCCAGCCGGCGCCCCGAGCCCGGCGCGTCGATACAATGACGGCGGTATCGCACAGGGGAGAAGGGTGAACATGCTCGACGACCAGAAAGACTACGTGCTGCAATCGTGCCGCGACCACGACGTGAAGTTCATCCGGCTGTGGTTTACGGACATCCTGGGGCAGCTCAAGAGCTTCGCCATCACCGTGGAGGAGCTGGAAGAGGCGCTGGACGAGGGGCAGGGCTTCGACGGCAGCAGCATCGAGGGATTCGCACGGGTCGACGAAGCGGACATGGTGGCGATGCCGGATCCGGCGACATTCGCGATCCTGCCGTGGCGGCCTCGCGAGCGCAGTGTGGCGCGCATGTTCTGCGACATCCGGCATCCGGACGGCAGCGCGTTCGAGGGCGACCCGCGCTTCGTGCTGAAGCGCCAGCTCAAGCGCGCGGCGGACCTGGGCTACACCTTCTACGTGGGGCCCGAGCTGGAGTTCTTCTACTTCAAGTCGTCGGACGCGCCCGAGGGGCTGGACAAGGGCGGCTACTTCGACCTGACGCCGCTGGACGTCGCCAGCGACCTGCGCCGCCAGACGATCATGACGCTCGAGGAGATGGGCATCGGCGTCGAGTTCAGCCACCATGAAGTCGCGCCGAGCCAGCACGAGATCGACCTGCGCTACACCGACGCGCTGACGATGGCCGACAACACGATGACGTACCGGCTCGTCGTGAAGGAGGTGGCGATGGCGAACGGCGTGTACGCCACGTTCATGCCAAAGCCGCTGGCCGGCGAGAACGGCTCGGGGATGCACACGTACCAGTCGCTGTTCAAGGGCGACCGCAACGCCTTCTTCGACGCCGACGACGAGTACAACCTCTCGCCGATCGCGAAGTCGTACATGGCGGGGCTGCTGCGGCACGCGCCGGAGCTGACGCTGGTGACGAACCAGTGG
>JBBTPG010000186.1:0-2030 GCA_038066315.1 Chloroflexota bacterium
TGGAACGCTACCACGCGCATGAGCTCGACGCCGAGATCTTCCCGGTCGACCCGCAGCCGCCCGTGGCGACACGCGCGCTGCGAGCGGTCAAGGGGCTTTTCGTCCGGCAGTGAGCGCGGAAGGGCGGGCCTGCGCGGCCCGCCCTTCGGACGACGGTACGTCGTCAGCTGCTACTGCTCTTCTATGACGATGGTATTGATCGCCGTGCCGGGCGTCGTCGCCGTTGCCGGATCGCGCGGCTTGATCTTGTCCAGCACGTCGCGGCCCGAGACGAGCTGCCCGAACACGGTGTAGCCGCCGTCGAGCGCCGTCTGCGGCGCGTAGTCGATGAACCATTGGCTGCCGGCGGAGTTCGGCGCGCTGGTCTTCGCCATGCCGAGCGAACCGTCCAGGAATTTGTGCGAGTTCACCTCGTCCGGGATGGTGTAGCCGGGTCCGCCGCGGCCCGTGCCCGTAGGGTCGCCCGCCTGCGCGACGAAGCCAGGGATGACGCGGTGGAACGTCAGGCCGTCGTAGTACCCCTCGCGCGCGAGGAAGACGAAGCTATTCACGCTCTGCGGCGCCTCTTTCGGATACAACTCGAGTCTGATGTCGCCGATGTCCATCTTGATGGTGGCGAAGTACTTCTTGTTGGGGTCGATGGTCATGGGTGGTGGTGCAGAGTACGTGTTCTTTCCTCCTGCCTGGGTCGGCTGGGCAGCCGGTGTGCTCCCTGTCGATGCCGTCGCCGCGGCCGTGGATGATGCAGCCTTCGTTGCCGTGGGGGTCGCCGCGGCCGATGACGGCGGCGTTTTGCCCGCCGCTGGCGTTTCCTTCTTCGCCGTTGCGGAGTCGCCGCCGCACGCTGCGGCAAGCAGGGCAGCGCCCAGTGCACAGGTGATCAGTAGTCGCATCGTTCGGGTTCCTCCTCAAACACGATAGCAGGCAGTGCGGCGCGCTCCAGCCATCCTGACAGCGGTCTCTCATAGCGATATGCGCACCGTAACGAAGATGTAGATGGTCGTCCCGCCCTACTCGAAGATGCTGCTGGCGACTTCCTCGATGCTGCGCTGCACGTCCGCGTCGTCGGTCAGCGCCCAGACGACGCCGACCTGGCAGGCGCGTCGCGGCGAGATACCGGCGTGCATCATCTTGCCGGTGTACACGAGCAGCCGCGTGCTGACGCCTTCGCTCAGGCCGTGCTCGCGCAGATTGCGCACCTTCTCGCCGAGCTTCGCGAGGTCCTGCGCGACGTCGTCCGATACGCCGCTTTCGTGCGCGATGATCTTCGCTTCCAGCTCTTTGCGCGGGTGCGTGAACTCGAGGGAGATGAAGCGCTGCCGCGTGCTGTGCTTCAGGTCCTTCAGCGCGCTCTGGTAGCCAGGGTTGTACGAGATCACGAGCAGGAAGCCCTCGCGCGCCTCCAGGATCTGGCCGCGCTTCTCGATCGGCAGCACGCGGCGGTGGTCCGTCAGCGGGTGGATCAGCACCGTCGTGTCCTTGCGCGCCTCGACGATCTCGTCGAGGTAGGCGATGGCGCCGACCTTGACCGCGCGCGTCAGCGGCCCGTCGATCCAGCGCGTCGACTCGCCTTCGAGCAGGTAGCGGCCGACGAGGTCGCTGGCGGTGAGGTCTTCGTGGCAGGCGACGGTGATCAGCGGCAGCGCCTGGAACGCGCCCTTCTCGCTTTTCTCGTTCGGCGTGCCCTTATCCTTGACGATCGTCAGCGGCCGCCCGAGCTTCCACGCCATGTACTCGACGAAGCGCGTCTTGCCGCAGCCGGTCGGCCCCTTGAGCAGCACGGGGATCTTCGAGGCGAACGCGGCCTCGAACAACTCGACTTCATCGCCCGTCGGCACGTAGTACGGCTCGACGTGCGGGTGGTACTCCTCGATGGCGTACTGGCGGTAGCCGCCTTCGATCTCGGTCTGCTCTTCGGTTGTCATGTGTCCCTCCCCGGGGTCCTCGTCAGCGGCTCTCGATCAGCCTGGCGAGCTCTCAGTGCGCGGTGGCGGCGGTCAGCTTCTCCCACGCGCCCGTCACCCGCCGCT
>JBBTPG010000187.1:0-11196 GCA_038066315.1 Chloroflexota bacterium
ACGATAGCGCCAACCTGCTCTGGTACGTGTCAGCCGGCCTCGCCGTGGCGCTCGTTGCCGCCGCTCTCGCCGGTCGCGCGGTGATGTCCGCACGATCGAAGCGGCGGGCGGCGGCGCTGCCGACGTAGGACGCGTCCACGCATCGACGCCGGCCAACGACCCGGCGGAACGTACAAGGACCCCGGGAGCAGTTCCCCGGGGTCCTCGTGATCTCCGATGGTCCGCGCGGGCCTCCCGGCCGGCGCTGCCGGTCGTTCAGCGCGTCGCTAGAGGCGCTCGATGATGGTGGCGGTGCCGATGCCGCCGCCGCAGCACATCACCTCGTGTCCGTAACGGCCGCCCGTGCGCTCGAGCTCGTGCAGGAGCGACGTCATGAGGCGCGCGCCGGTGCAGCCGAGCGGGTGGCCGAGGGCGATGGCGCCGCCGTTGACGTTGGTCTTGGCGAGGTCGAAGCCCAACTCCTTGTTCCACGCCAGGACGACCGCGGCGAAGGCTTCGTTGATCTCGACGCGGTCGATGTCCTCGAGCTTGAGGCCGGCCTTCTTGAGGACGGCGGGCGTCGCCGTGATCGGGCCGGTGAGCATGAGGTGGGGGTCGGAGCCAACGACGGCCTGCGCGACGATGCGGGCGCGCGGCCGCAGGCCGAGTTCTTTCGCCTTTTCGGCGGACATCATCAGCACGGCGGAGGCGCCATCGGTGATCTGGCTGGAGTTGCCGGCGTGGTGCAGGCCGTCCTCGCCGAACGACGGGGTCAGCGTGCCGAGCTTCTCGAGCGTGCTCTCGCGGATGCCCTCGTCCACCTTGAAGACGCCTTTGACGCCCTCGTGCTCGACGTCAATCGGCAGGATCTCCTTCTCGAACTTGCCGCTGTCACTGGCGGCCTTGGCGCGGCGCTGGCTCTCTACAGCGAACGTGTCGAGCTGCTCGCGCGTGATGCCGTACTTGCGGGCGATGTTGTCGGCCGCGACGCCCTGCGACGTGAGGCCGTACTTTTCGACCATGTGCTCGGTGAACGGGAAGCCCGCGACCTTGAAGTTGGAGCCCATCGGCACGCGCGACATGACCTCGACGCCGCCGCCGATCGTGATGTCGACGACGCCGGCTGAGATGAGATTCGCGGCGAAGTGGATCGCCTGCTGTGCCGAGCCGCACTGGCGGTCGACGGTCGTGCCCGGCACTTCGATCGGGAAGCCGGCTTCAAGCACGACGTTGCGGCCGATGTTGGCGGCCTGCTCGCCGACCTGCGAGACATTGCCGAAGACGACGTCGCCGACGAGCGCGGGGTCAAGGCCAACGCGGTCGACGACTTCGCGCAGTACCCTGGCACCAAGCGTGACGGGGTGCGTGCCGGAGAGCATGCCGTTGCGGCGTCCCATGGCGGTGCGTACCGCTTCTACGATGACTACATCTGTCGCCAAGACGACCTCCTGTGCTGCTGAATGATGATGAGTTTGCAGGACATTGTAACCCGCTGCTGCGGATTCCGACTACCCCTGTTGGGGTGGGAATGCGGAAATCGAAGCTGAGACCAGCGGAGGCGACACGGCGGACGGGAGAGGAAGGGCCGCTCTCGCACGCGGAGGGGATTCCTGAGGGAATGGGCGTACCACGTCGGTCCGGCTTGCGCCGGACGGACAGCCGGGGGCGGCTGCCCTACAAGCTTCGCGCCTGACGCGACGTCGAGCGAACCACCAAGCGGTGGAGAGCGGCTCCGCGCTGCCGCGCCTTCGGCTTGTCGCTAACGGGGTGCGCGATTACCGTTGCGAGCATGAAGGATGCCGATCAGAACCCGTCGACCGTGCCGGCGCCCATCGACCCGATGGCGTACTACTTCCAGGATCTCCTGCTCTTGAACAAGGGGGCGGCGCGACTGTACTTGATCCGGCACGGGCAGTCGGGCGGCAACGTGGCGCGCCAGGAGGGGCGGCTTTCGGAATATGACCCGCCGTTGACGCCTGTGGGCATCGAGCAGGCGCGCCGGCTGGGCGAGCGGATGGCGACGTATGGCGTCGACGTCATCTACTCGAGCCCGCTGCAGCGCGCGTACGACACCGGCATGGCGATCGCGCGGATCACGGGCCACGAGATCGTGGTGATCGACGACCTGCAGGAGATCAACGAGCCGCTCAAGGAAGGAGCGGGCGTGCCGGACCCGAACGAGCCGTTGCCGGAAGGCTTGTCGCATCGCGACATCAAGGCGAAGTTCGAGGCGGATCCGGTGTGGGATCATCTGCCGGGCAGCGAGTCGAGCGCGCACTTCCGGGAGCGCATCGTCCGATCCATCGACGGGATTGTGGCGGCCAGCCCCGGGAAGAAAGTGGCGATCACGTGCCACGGCGGCGTGATCCAGTCGTATGTCGCGCACATCCTGGGGCTGCGCAGCGACTTCCCGTTCTACTGCTTCAACGCGTCGATCACGTCGGTGCGGGCCCAGGGCGAGAGGCGCGCGCTGTGGCGGCTCAACGACCTCGGGCATCTCGACGGGATGCAGATGACGTGAGCGAGGTGGGGCAGCACGCACCTCACTCCCCAACCCCCTATCGCCACGGCGATTCTCCGATCGCCACGGCGAATCTCCGATCTCCACGCCGTGGATACAAGGGGGAGTTGCTGTCTGATGCCTGAGATTGCGTCGGCGAAGCTCAGCATCCGGCCGGAGCTGCTGCCATCGGGCGCGGCGTCGCGGGTTATCGACGTGGGGTGCGGCGATGGGCGGCACATCGTCGAGGCGGCGCGACGCGGCTGCTTCGCCGTCGGGCTCGACTACGACGCGGCTGAACTGCGGCGCGCGCGCGCGCGCATGGGTGCGCATCGCGTCGATCTCATCGTGGGCGACGCGACGCGATTGCCGTTTTGCGACGGGGCGTTCGACGCGGCCATCTGCACCGAGACGCTGGAGCACCTGCCGGACGACGCCAGCGCGATTCGGGAGATCGCCCGGCTGCTGCGGCCCGGCGGCACGCTGCTCGGCGCGGTGCCGTCGCACTTCACCGAGATCGTCTTCTGGCGGCTGTCGTACGCCTACTGGCACACGACGGGCGGCCACGCGCGGGTCTACCGGCCGCGGCGGCTGGTCGCACAGCTGGCGTGTTCCGGGTTGCGGGTGATCGACATACGTTATGTCCACTTTATCGATTCGCTGGTGTGGCTGCGGTTCTGCCTTACCGACTTTCTGCGGGCAACGCGGCCCACCACCGACTTCGAGGCGGCGATCTTGCTCGCAGTCGCGGCGGAGCGACCGGTCGCTACGTGGCGGACGCGGCTGCGCGCGGCGGTCGGGCGATCGCGCTTCCTCTCGGCGCTCGATACGGCAGGCGCACTCGTGTGGCCGAAGAGCTTCACATTTGTGGCTCGCAAGGTCGAGCGCTGATCCTGCACCCATATGCCTGCTGCATGTCCCTGAGACATTCGGGCGATCCCACGTGCTCATCGAGGCACGGCGACTGCTAAGATGGATTGATGCCCGCACTCATCATCCCCTCCGGGGCCACGCATGACTAGTTCAGGACGGCTCTCCGAGGCGTTCTTCAACGACCATTACGGCGTCGATCACGGCGTCGCGTCGGACTTACTGAGCCTTGCGCTAAGCCGCGGCGGCGAGCACGCGGAATTGTTTTTCGAGCATCGCGAAGGCTCGAACATCACGTTCGAGCAGCAGGCGGTAAAGACCGCGAGCCGCAGCGTCTCACAGGGCGTTGGCATTCGCGTGATCCAGGGCGACGCGATCGGCTACGCCTATACAGAAGACCTGGATCGCGACGCGATGCGGCGGGCGGCCGACACGGCGGCGCGCATCGCATCGCGCGGCGACAAGGGGCCGCCGATCGACGTGATGCACTACGAATCGGCCGACTACTATCGCCCGGAGGCGAGCACCGTCGCCGTAGCGGCTGCGGACAAGGTGGAGTTGATCCGGCGCGCCGACCGCGCTGCGCGCGCGTACGATACGAGCATCGCCCGCGTTGACGTCAACTTCATCGACGAGCTGAAGCGCGTGATGATCGTGACGAGCGCCGGACGTATCGCGGGCGACGTGCAGCCGCTGGTGCGGTTCAACGTGGCCACGTTGTCGGAGCGCGACCACAGCCGGCAGACGGCGCGCTGGGGCGGCGGCGGGCGCATGGGGATGGCGTACTTCGAGATGCACACGCCGGAGATGCTGGCGACGGAGTCAGCACGTCAGGCGGTGCTGCTGCAGTCGTCGATCGAGGCGCCGGCGGGGACGTTTCCGGTCGTGCTGGCGTCGGGTGACAGCGGCATCCTGCTGCACGAGGCCGTGGGGCACGGACTGGAGGCGGATTTCAACCGCAAGAAGACGAGCAACTACACCGACCAGGTCGGCAACGTCGTTGCTTCGGAGCTGTGCACGGTTGTCGATGACGGCACGGTGCGGGACAGCCGCGGTTCGATCAACATAGACGACGAGGGCAACGCGCCCGGCTATAACGTGCTGATCGAGGACGGCGTCCTGCGCGGCTACCTCCAGGACCGGATGAGCACGAAGCACTTTGGTGTGCGGCCGACGGGCAACGGGCGGCGGCAGTCGTTCCGCCACTACCCGATGCCGCGGATGACGAACACCTACATGCTGGCGGGGCAGACGAGCCCCGAAGACATCATCCGCTCGGTCGACCGCGGGATCTACTGCGTGTCCTTCAGCGGTGGGCAGGTCGACATCACCAACGGTGACTTCGTGTTCAGCGTCACCGAGGGGTACCTTATCGAGGGCGGCAAGGTCACGGCGCCGATCCGCAACGTCAATCTGATCGGCAACGGGCCGGACGTGCTGCGCAAGGTGACGGCCGTCGGCAGCGATTTCAAGCTGAGCGATGGGCGCTGGACGTGCGGCAAGGACGGGCAGTCCGTGCCGGTGGGCGTCGGCATGCCGACGGTACTGATCAGCGGCATCACCGTTGGCGGCACGGCAATGGGTTAGGCACGCGCGGTGGAGATGCCGCTCGTGAGCAGAAAGGAAGCGTCATGAAGAAGCTGATTGTCCTTATCGCTATCGTCGCGCTTGCGGCATTCGCCTTCTCGAAGCTGAGTGGATCGCACGAAGAGCACGAGTTCGGCGCCTAGGCCAGCGATCGCGTCGCAGCGTCGAGGAGCGCATTGGATCTGAACGGTTCACTTTTCGACGCCATCAACGATCTGGCGGGCCACGTCACGGTCGCAGACGAAGCGATGAAATTCGCGGCGGAGTACGTCATCTTCGCCGTGTTCGCGCTTGCCGCGGCGTCGTGGTTCATGCGCGGCGGCAGCGACGAGTCGCGCCGGATCGGCGTCTACACGGCGGTGCTGGCGGGGGCGCTATCGATCGCCATTGTAATGGTGATCCAGCATTTCTACGTGCATCAGCGGCCGTTCGTCGGCAGGACCGACGTCGTCTTGCTGATCAAACGCAGCGCCGATGCGTCGTTCCCGTCGGAGCATGCGACGGCGGCGTTCGCGGTGGCCACAGGCATCGCGATCTACCGCCTGCGCTACGGCCTGGTGCTGCTGGCGCTGGCCGCACTGATTTCGTTTGCGCGCGTCTACGTGGGCGTCCACTACCCGGGCGACGTGCTCGGCGGCGCAGTGATCGGCGGCGGCGTCGCCTTCACGCTGCGTCCGGCGCGACAGGCGCTCGCATGGCTCGACCGCGTGATTGTGGTGCGCATCGTGCCGGCGGCATTACGGTAGGGGTAACTGAACCGAGGGAAGATGAAGGAAGACCTGCTATCCATCGCTAGCGACATCGTCGCGAACGCGCGCGCGTTGGGCGCGGACGAGGCAGACGCGTACGTCCGCAGCGGCATCGAATCGACGGTGAGCATCCGCAAGCAGGAGATGGAGAAGCTGATCGAGGCCGGCTCGCAGTCTGTATCGATCCGTGTGATCAGGGACAAGCGGACGGCGGTGTGCAACACGTCCGACCTGACGCCGAAGGCGCTGGATGAGATGGTGCGGACGGCGATCGAACTGGCGAAGATCAGCGAGCCGGATGAGTATGCGGGGCTGCCCGCCAAGGAGGACCTCGCGACCGATATGGGCGGCGCGCTGATGCTCTACGACGAGCGCATCGAGTCGCTGACGGTCGAAGAGATGAAAGACATCGTGCTGCGCGCGGAGCAGGCGGCGTTCGACTTCGACAAGCGCGTCACGAACTCGGAGGGCGCGGAGTTCGGCGCGGAGCGCGGGTTGGTGGTGCTGGCGAACAGCCTGGGCTTCTGCGGGAGCTTCCCGTACACGGCGGCGAGCTTCTCGGTGTCGGTGATCGCCGACGAGCCAGGCGGCAAGAAGCACAATGACCACTGGTACAGCGCGGCGAACATGTTCCATCGCCTCGCGCCGCCGGAAGACGTGGGGCGGCGCGCCGCGGCGCGTGTCGTGCGAAAGATCGGCGCGCGCAAAGCAGGCACCCGCGAGGTGCCCGTTGTGTGGGAGCCGGCGATGGCCGGCGCGCTGATGGGCATCGTTGCGGGCGCGGCGAGCGGCGAGGCGCTGTTCAAGCGCTCGACGTTCCTTACAGACTTCGAAGGCCAGCCAATCGCGTCGCCGCTGGTGAGCATCATCGACGACGCGACGCTGCCCGGGCAGCTCGGCTCGCGGCCGTTCGACGGCGAGGGCGTGCGCAAGCGGCGGAACGTGCTGGTCGACGGCGGCGTGTTCAAGCAGTTCTTGTTCGACAGCTACTACGCGCGCCGGACCGGCCGCCGCACGACCGGCAGCGCGTCGCGCATGGGCGATCAGATCGGCGTCGGCACCGGCAACCTGATCTGGCAGGCGGGCGAGGGCGATCCGGCGGCGATGGTCGCTTCGATCCAGGACGGGTTGTATCTCACCGACCTGATGGGGTTTGGCGTGAACCAGACGACTGGCGACTTCTCCCGCGGGGCCGCCGGACTGTGGATCGAGAGCGGCGCACTCGCGTACCCGGTCGCCGAGATTAACGTGTCGGGGAACCTCAAGAGCATGCTGAACGACATCGACGCGGTCGGCAACGATCTGGAGTGGCGCGCGGGCATCGCATCGCCGAGCATCAGGATGTCTCGTCTGACGGTCAGCGGGCTCTGAACGGAGAGGGTGTTCGCCCTCTTGTCAGGTGACGAACGCGTGCCGAGATCAGACTCGGACACGCCGCCTTCGGCCTCAGCCCCGGAACCGAGGGGCGCCGCCCGGTGTCTCCGCATCGGCTCATGGAGAGACGCTATCACTTCGCTGACGCGTTCTGGTTCCGGGTGCCGCTCAAGGCGCTGGTGCTGGCGGTAGCCGTGTTCGCCTTTCTCTCGCTCTACCCGGGGCTCCTCAACGGGACGCGGCAGGACCACGAGCGCGCCTTATTCGGCTTGACCGTACTTGGCGGATTCATGGTGACCGCGACGGTATTCATCGTCGCCATCAACGACAGCCATGTCGAAGTAGGCGATGAGGCGATCCACATACACTTCGAGGCGTTCTTCGTCGCGACGATTCCGATCGCCGACATCGTGGCGGTCCGGACGGTCGACCCGCGGCCGCGCTGGCGGTACCGCTTCGGACTCTCCACGAACTTCGAGGACCGTATCGCGTGCAGCCACGGCGGGCGATTCGTCGAGATCGAATTGGCACGTCCGCAGCTCACGCGTCTGTGGCCGCGGCGCCTGCCGGTCACGAGATTCTGGATAGCCGTGCGCGAGCACGACGAGTTCATCAAACAACTGCGAGCTATCGCGCCGAGCGCTGCCGCAGGCGATTCTGCCGCGGCGGCCTGACCCAGCCGACCCCCTGCTATCATGGGCCGTAGGTGCACCATGCTCAGCCGCGGCAAGCCGCGCCCTATCTCGCTCGTCACGACGGCCGCGTTCGGTACGGCGCTCGCGGCGCTGCTGCTCGTCGCGCTGTTTCCGATCTTTCCGCGGCAGTTCAATATTCACGAGAGTGACGTGGCCTCACGCACCGTGAAGTCGCCGCGCAGTGTCTCGTTCGAGAGCGGATATCTCACGCAGCAGCGGCGCGATGAAGCCGCGAACGCCGTACGGCCCGCGCTGGTGTTCGACCCGAGCGTGCGCACGACGCAAGTCAGCCAGTACGACAAGGCCACTTCGCAGATGACGCAGATCCGCACGCAGGCCACGGATGTCGCCCGCAAGCGTGACGCGCTGGCATCGCTGCAGCTTTCGCCGCGCAGCATCGATACGGCGCTCGCGCTCGCGAACGACCGCTGGCAGTTCGTGATAGCCGAGGGCCGGCGGGTCCTCACGCAGGAGCTGAGCGTCTCGCTTGACGACACGAGCGCCACGTCGGCGAGGGACAGCGTCGACTCGTCGATCGCCCCGGACTTCAACGCCGATGAGGCGTTGCTGACGGCGGAGATTGCGCGGCCGCTTATCGTATCGACGCTCCGCGAGGACCCGGCGAAGACGGAGCAGGCGCGTCTCGCGGCCCGAGCCGGCGTCGCGCCCGAACGGATCAACATCGAGAAAGGCGACGTGATCCTATCGGCGGGTACGCCTGTGGACAGGGTAGCGATCGAGAAGCTGAACGCGGCGAAGCTGGTGTCGAAGCGCGTCGAGTGGCGCAACGTGGTGGCGGCGGCGATACTCGCGATCATCGCGGCGGGCGCGATCGCGGGGTACCTGTACGTGCTGCAGCCGCGCGGCATCACGTCGGAGCGGCACATGATCGCACTGGCGCTGATCACGGCGGCACCGCTGCTCGTCGCGAAGTTCTACCTGCCGCTGGTGCTGCCGGACGAGCATCGGTACTTCTTGCCGTACATTCTGCCGGTGGCGGCGGCGCCGATCCTGATCACTGCTCTGCTCGAGACGGACGTAGCCGTCGTGGCAGCGGGTGTCATCGGTGTGCTGATCGCCTTCGTCAGCGCATTCTTGCCCGACGTCTCGCTTGTGGCGTCTATCACGGTGCTGGACACATTCCGCCTGTTGCTGGTGTACGCACTCGGGCCGATCCTGGGCGTGTATCTCGTGCATCGGGCGGACCGGCTGAACAGATACCTTACGGCGGGCTTCGCGGTGGCCGCGGCGTCGTACGTGATGCTCCTGGCGACGTGGTTCATCGATAGCGACCGGCATATCGCCGACCTGGGCTGGATGGCGTTCGCGGCGGGGATCAGCGGCGTAACGTCGGGGGTGATCGCGGCGGGCGCGTTTGTGACGGCGGGCGTGCTGTTCGGCGTAACAACGCGCGTGCAGCTCATGGAGCTTTCGCAACTGAATGCGCCGCTGCTGCGGCGGCTGCAGGACGAGGCTCCGGGCACGTTTCACCACAGCATCATCGTCGGCAACCTGGCGGAGCGCGCCGCGGACCTGGTGGAGGCCGACCCGCTGCTGACGCGGGTTGGGTGCTACTACCACGACATCGGCAAGGTGTTGCAGCCCGGCATGTACATCGAGAACCAGCTTGGAGGCGAGACGCCGCACGAAGCGATGTCGCCCACGGAGAGCGCTATGATTATCCGGCAGCATGTAAGCGGCGGCGCTGAGCTTGCGCGCCGCGCGCGTCTGCCTGAGCGCGTGCAGGCCTTCATTCCGGAGCACCACGGCACGCGGTTGGTGGCGTATTTCTATCGCAAGGCGGCGGAGCACGACCCGAACGTCGACCCGGCGCTGTTCGCATACCCGGGGCCGCGGCCGCAGTCGAAGGAGACGGCGATCGTGATGCTCGCCGACTCCACGGAAGCGATGATCCGCAGCAGCCCAGACCGATCGCCGGAGCGTATCGACCAACTGGTCGAGGAGGTGATCGGCGAACGCGTGGGCGAAGGCCAGCTCGACGACAGCGACCTGACGCTGCGCGACCTTCGCACGATCGCGGAGTCGTTCAAGGCGACGATGCGCGCCGTGTATCACCCGCGCGTGCAGTATCCGGAGCCGACGGCGATGGAGGTGAAGCGGCGCTTACTCCGCATGCCGTTGCGCACTCCCGCGGCGGAGCGTCGTGAGCCCGATCCGCCGCGCCGCCGGCGCAAGTACGAACGGTAGCACCGGAATAGATCGGCCTCGTGCGCGATGGCGCGTTCCGCAGGCGGAGACGAACAGAGTCGGTCCGTCTGCGCTCCCTTCCACGCAGGAACCGCCGCGGCCATGCTGCCACGACTGGGGGGCTCAGCGCTGATCGGAACCGGCGCGGGGACGTGCAGCCGCACCGAACGCAGCGGGTACCAGGCGTCCGCAGCCTTTACACCCCGTCCACACATGCGCTCCAACGATCTTGTTACACTGACTATGACGCCGGAGGATTCCGGCAACGCGGACAAGCGAGGTACAGACCAAATGGGCGCAACCGCCAAAACTCTCCTCCTCATGGGTGTACTCACCGGCGTCCTGGCGGGGTTGGGGTACCTGTTCCTGGGCGGATGGCCCGGTGTCATCGTGTTCCTGGTCATTGCCGGGGCGTTCAACATCTTCGCGTACTGGAAGTCGGACTCGCTGGCGCTGCGCATGGCCGGCGCGCGCGAGGTGTCACCGGAGGAAGCGCCGCGACTCCACCGGGCCGTCGATGAGGTGACGGCGATGACGGCGCTGCCGAAACCGAAGGTATACATCGTCGACAATCCGTCGCCGAACGCGTTCGCGACGGGCCGCAACCCGCAGCACGCCGTCGTCGCGGCGACGACGGGCATCTTGCAACTGCTGGATGACCGCGAGTTGAAGGGCGTCATCGCGCACGAGTTAGGACACGTCGGCAACCGCGACATCCTGATCGGCGCGATCGTTGCCGTCTTCGCCGGCGCGATCGGCATGATCGCGCAGGTGCTGGGCTTCCGGATGATGTTCGGGGGCTTTGGCAACCGCGACGACGAGAACGGCAACCCGCTGCTGATGCTCGTCGCGATCATCCTGCTGCCGATCGCGGCGACGGTGGTGCAGCTCGCGATCTCGCGCACGCGCGAGTACGAGGCGGACCGCACGGGCGCGAAGACGACGCACGATCCGGACGCGCTGGCCGACGCGCTGGCGAAGCTGGAGCAGGGAGCGGCGCAGCGGCCGATGCAGGTGAACCCGGCGGCGGCGCACATGTACATCGTGAACCCGCTGGCGGCGCTGAAGGGAGCGCAGTTCTCCGGGCTGTTCAGCACGCACCCGCCGATGGAAGAGCGGATCGCGCGGCTGCGCCAGATGGCACGGACGGGCGTGTAGCGTCCGGGTCGCGATTCGGGAATGCACAGGAGGCCTCGCGCCTGGCGAGGCCTCTCTTGTTGTGTTCCACGACGTG
>JBBTPG010000187.1:11296-12960 GCA_038066315.1 Chloroflexota bacterium
GATCTCGGCGATGTGGCCGGCTGCGTGCCGGATCTGCATGTTGATGATGTCGGCGACGGTCACCCGTCTGCGCTTGCTTTCGTTGTCCGGTTCCAGCCAGGTGAACTCGACGTAGCGATCCCACGCGCCGGGCAGCTCCTGCAGCAACTGGAGGATATGCGTGCGCTGAGCGCGGAAGAGTGCGAGCGATTGTGCCACCTGACGGGTGGCGTACGCGAGCGCGCCGGACGACGCCTCCTGGTTCCAGTTGTTGTGGTAATACACGAAGCCGGGCTCGATCAAGGCCATCTTGATCGGCGTGAGCCAATGCGCCTCACCATCCGCAAGATGATGGACGATCTGCCGCGTCGTCCATTCACCCGCGCTGCGCGCCGTGTCAAGTTCGGCGTCTGAGAGTCCGGCGACGGCCATATCGAGTTCGTCAGGCGCCTGCTCGTATGCCGCGAGAGCGTTTTCGAAGTCCACAGGCAGCCTCCAGCCGCGTCCTACGCGAGCGCCGGCACTGCGGCGATGCGGCGGAGGCCTTCGTCGACGCGGTCGTCGGGCAGCGTGAGCGAGAGGCGCACGTAGCCTTCGCCGTGCTGGCCGTAGCCGTTACCGGGCGTGACGATGACGGCGGCCTCGTCGAGCAGACGCTCGGCGAACTGCGCCGACGTCATGCCGGCGGGCACCTTCGCCCAGACGTAGAGGCTGGCCTTCGGCGGCGTCACCTGCAGGCCGAGCTTGCGGAGCGCATCGACGACCTTGTCGCGGCGGCGCTGGTAGGTGGCGTTGTGACCCGCGATGGCGTCCTGCGGGCCGTCCAGGGCGGCGATCGCCATGCGCTGGATCGCCTGGGCGACGCCGGAGTCGATGTTGGACTTCACGCGCATGAGCGCGTCGATGATGCGCGGGTTCCCCACGGCCATGCCAATGCGCCAGCCGGTCATGTTGTAGCTCTTCGAGAGCGAGTGGAACTCGATGCCGACGTCCATGGCGCCCTTGGCCTGCATGAAGCTGGCAGGCACGTACTCGTCGTACGACACCTCGCTGTACGGCCCGTCGTGGCAGATGGCGATGTCGTGGCGCTTCGCGAAGTGGACGGCGCGCTCGAAGAAATCGATGTCAGCGACGGCGCCGGTCGGGTTGTTCGGGTAGTTGAGCCAGAGCACCTTCGCGCGGCTGGCGACATCGACCGGGATCGCCTCGAGATCTGGCAGGAAGCCGCGGTCTTCGACAAGCGGCAGCTTGTACGATTCGCCGCCGGCGAACATCGTGCCGATCTCGTACACGGGGTACGCGGGATCGGGCACGAGCGCGATATCGCCGGGGTCGATGAAGCAGAGAGCGACGTGGCCGATGCCCTCCTTCGAGCCGATCAGCGACAGCACTTCCTTCGCGGGGTCGAGGCTGACGCCGAACCGGCCCTCGTACCAGCGCGCGACCGCCTCGCGGAAGTCCGGCAGGCCCTCCGTCTCGGGATAGCGGTGGTTCGCCGGCTCGCGCGCTGCTTCGCATAGCGCGTCGATGATGTGAGGCGGCGTCGGCAGGTCGGGATCGCCGATTCCGAACGAGACGACGTCGATGCCCTGCGCCTTCTTCGCGGCGACCTTCTTGCTGATCTGCGCGAAGAGGTACGGCGGTAGCTTCTCGATGCGGTCGGCGAATCTCATGACGTCCTCGCT
>JBBTPG010000188.1:0-2206 GCA_038066315.1 Chloroflexota bacterium
GGTGGCGAAGTGAGCGGCCGCCGCCTATACTCAGCGCAACCCCACAAGAAAGGAAAGCAACGTTATGGCAACTCCCTGCTGCTACTTCCAGAAGCGCATCGTCCCGCTGGAGGAAGCAAAGGTAGGCGTCATGACGCACGCGTTCCTGTACGGCACCGCCGTGTTTGAGGGCGTCCGCGGCAACTGGAGCGACGAGCGCGGCCAGTCGCTGATCTTCCGCCCCGTCGAGCACTTCCGGCGGCTCAAGCAGTCGGCGCACATCATGCACATCGGCCTGCCGCAGTCGGCTGAGGAGCTGACCGACATCTGCTCGCAGGTCGTCGCCGCGACGGGGTTCCGCGAGGACACCTACATCCGCCCCATCGCCTACAAGAGCGGCGAAGTGATCGGCCCCCGCCTCGACGGCGTCGCCGACGACTTCATGCTGTTCGCGATCCCGTTCGGCAACTACCTGGACCTCGACGCCGGCATCCGCTGCCAAACATCGACGTGGCGGCGCGTGCCGGACACGTCGATCCCGGCGCGGGCGAAGGTGAACGGCCTGTACGTCAACTCCGCGCTGGCAAAGACCGAGGCGATCGAGAACGGCTTCGACGAAGCGATCATGCTCAACGATGATGGCCACGTCTCGGAAGGCTCCGGTGAGAACCTGGTGATGGTGCGGCACGGCAAGCTAATCACGCCCGCGCGCAGCGACAACGTCCTCGAGGGCATCACGCTGGAGTCCGTGTTCACGCTTGCGAAGGAAGATCTCGGGCTTGAAATCATCGAGCGGACGATCGACCGTTCGGAGCTGTACATCGCCGACGAGTGCTTCCTCACGGGCACGGCCGCGCACATCTCACCCGTGACCGAGGTGGACCGCCGGACCGTCGGCAGCGGCGCGGCCGGACCAGTGACAAAGAAGCTGCAAGGCCTGTTCTTCGACGTGATCCGCGGGAGGAACGCCAAGTACACCCACTGGGTGCACGGCGTCACGCCCGCCGCCGAGCCAGCCGGGGCAAGAGTAAACGCCTGATGGAATTCCGTCCTTCGCGCACGATCGGGTCGCTCGTCGGCGGCGGACTCGCCGCGTGGTGCTTCATCGTCGCACTGGCCCTCGTCGTGCGCGGGCTCACGCAGGATGTTGCGCTTGGCGTCATTTCGCTGTACGTCGTCGCGTCGGTGTTCTTCTTCATCGGGCTGCTCTTCGCGTACTGGACGTACAGCCTGGGCACGCTGCGCTACACGCTCGACCGCAACGCGCTGACGATCACGTGGGGCGACATCCGCCAGATGGTGCCGATGTCGCAGATCGAACGGCTGGTGCCGGGCCGCGAGTTGACGGACCCGCAGGTCGCGGGCGTCAGCTGGCTCGGCCACCACATCGGGCACGCCTCCGTCGAGGGCGGTATCGGCGAGACGCTCTTCTACTCGACGCACCGCTCGCCGGCCGACCTGCTGTACATCGTCACGGCGAACCAGTCGTACGCTGTCAGCGTAAGCGACGAGGTAGCGTTCGCCGAGGCCGTGCAGGCGCAGCAGCGGCTCGGTTCGCTCGTCGCGGTGCCGCAGACGCCCGAACGGTTGTACCTGGCCGCGCAGCCGTTCTGGGAGGACCGCACGGCGCAGGTGCTGGCGCTCGGTGCGTTCGCGGCGTTCTTCGCGATGTTCGCGTACGTGTACCAGCAGTATCCCGGCCTGCCGCAGAGCATCGCGCTCTCGTTCCCGCGGCTCGACGGCGTCACGCGCGTGGCGTCGAAGGACGAATTGCTCAAGCTGCCGATGACGGGCGTTGGCCTGCTGCTGCTCAACCTCGGCCTGGGCTTCATCGCGCACTCATGGGAGCGGATGGTCGGATACGTCCTCCTGCTCGCCGCCATAGGCGCCGAGGGCATCCTGCTGGCGGCGGCGATCCTCGCGCTGCACTGACGGCGCCGTGCGCCAGAAGTCAGCCTCGATCTTCCCACGCACGCCGAACTCGCAGGTCTCCTACGGCGGCCGCATCGAACTCGCAGCCGCGTCGAGCGAGATGCGGGTAGGGCGAGAGATGCGGGTAGGGCGAGCCCTACCCCTACACGGCGATGGAACTGGACTGCATGACATCCGGTATACGCTCATGGGCCGTGGCGCTCAACGAGCAGCCACCGCGCGGAGCGGCGGCCGCATCGAACTCGCAGCCGTCGAACTCACAGCCGGGGACGGCTGTGCCACATGCGTGTAGCGA
>JBBTPG010000189.1:0-2475 GCA_038066315.1 Chloroflexota bacterium
CTCGGGGCACTCTGCCACGTAGCCGGATTGCTCCCCGGGTCGAATGATCGCCTGAACCGTGCGCTGGAGTTTCATTGGCCGTCTCCTGTCCGTTGCCCAGAATGGTAGCGCAGTCAGCGGATCGCGACGTCCTGCCGCCCTCAGTCATCGCGGTTGTAGCGGTTCATCGCCGCCTCCACGCCCTCCGCGAGCGCGCACTCGATCGCTTCGACGGCGCGGTCGACGGCGACATCGAGCAGGCGCCGCTCGTCGGGGTCGGGGTCGCTGAGCACCCAGCCGGCGACATGGTCCGGGTCGCGCGTCGGCTCGCCGCGGTGCGCCGGCCGGCCGATACCGATGCGCACGCGCGGGAACGCGTCCGTGCGCGTCTTCGCGATGATATCGGCGACGCCCTTCTGGCCGCCGCCGCTGCCGTCGCGCCGGATGCGCACTTTCCCCGTCGGCAGGTCCAGGTGGTCGCAGACGACGAGCATCTCACGCGCGTGGTCGAGCTTCAGTTTCGAGATCAGCGCCATCACCGCGCGGCCGCTGTCGTTGTTGTACGTGCGCGTCTTCGCGACGGCGACGCGCCGGCCGCCGATCTCGCCTTCGGCCAGCGCGTACGTGCCGGTCTTCGTCGCGAAGTCGAGCCCGTGCCGCTTCGCGAGCCGTGTCACCACCCAGAAGCCAACGTTGCGACGGTTGCCCGCGTACTCCTTGCCGGGATTGCCGAGCGCGAACACGAGGCGTATGTCGTAGTCGCGTTCGTCGTCTTGCTCGCGGCCGCCGCCGAAGATGCGCCTGAGGATGCCGGTCACGCGTCCCCCCGTGGCTCGCGCGGCTTCCGCGGGCGGAACGGGACGACGGGCGGCGGTGCGCCGGTCGGGGCGTTGCCAGCCTGCGTCTTGCGCTGCGTCTTCGGCGCGCGCATGGCGATCACGTTCGCCAGCAGGTCGTCGATCGCGTCGCTGCTCCACGCGCTCGTATCGTCCTCGAACACGCGCAAAAAGCGCAGATCCTCCGCGAACTGGTCCAGCGAGTCGGCTGGCGCTTGATGCGCGCGCAACCGCTTGAGCGCCTTCGCCAGGCGCGCGATGCCCGGCGCGCGCGCGGGCGGCCGCTGGTCCGGGTCGGCGGGGGAGAGCCGCACTTCGAGCTCGAGTAACGCATCGGTGGCTGGGCGCAGCTTCAACTCGTGCCGCAGCACGCCGATGTACGCCGCAACCAGTTCGGGCTCGTTCATCGTCGCATGATATCAGGGGACAGTCTTCCCGGAGCGCGGGCGTTCAGCCCGCGACGTTCCGCGCGCGTCGCTCAGCCCGCGGCCGTCGCGGACGAATCCTGCAGGTGCTTCGCGCGCGACCGCTTGACGATTGCGGGCAGCGTTGCGAGCACGTAGTCGATGTCCGCGTCGGTCGTTTCGTGGCCGACGCTGAAACGCAGCGTCGAGACCGCCCGGTCGAGCGGCACGCCCATCGCGAGCAGCACGTGCGACGGCTCCAGGGTCGTCGCGCCGCACGCCGCGCCCGCGCTGCAGGCGATGCCGGCGTCGTCGAGATCGCCGAGCAGGTCGCGCGCGTCCGTGCCGGCAAAGCTGATGCTGACGTTGTTCGCCAGGCGCTGCTCCGGGTGACCGTTCAGTGTGCTCTGCGCGACAGAGCGCAGGACGCCGTCGCGCAGCCGCCGCGACAGCCCGCCGATGCGAGCGCGGTCACCGTCGAGCGATTCCTGCGTGATACGCAGCGCCTCGGCCGTGCCGACGATACCCGCGACGTTCTCGGTGCCGGCGCGCCGCTGCCGCTCCTGCCCGCCGCCGTTCTGTTGCGCGAGAAACGGCACGCCTTTGCGGAGGTACAGCACGCCCATCCCCTTCGGCCCGCGGAACTTGTGCGCCGCGAGACTCAGCATGTCGATGCCGTGCTCGGCGAAGTCCATCCGCAGCGAATTCGGCGCCTGCACGGCGTCGGTGTGAAACGGGATGCGCTTCTTCATCGATGCCGCGCGCTGCCGCACCGCCGCCGCGATCTCGAACACCGGCTCGACTGTGCCGACTTCATTGTTCGCGGTCATGATGCTCACGAGCACCGTCTTGTCCGTGATTGCGCGCGCCACGTCGTCGGGCGACACCACGCCGTCGCGGTCGACGGGCACGTACGTAACCTCGAAGCCGAATCGCTCGAGGTACTGGCACGCGTGCAGTACGGCGTGATGCTCGATCTGCGACGTGACGATGTGATTGCCCGCGCGCGCCTTCTTCTGCTGGAACGCGACGCCCTTGATCGCCGTGTTGATCGACTCCGTCCCGGCTCCGGTGAAGACCACCTCGGCTGGCCGGGCGCCAAGGACCGATGCGACCGTCTTGCGTGATCGTACGACGGCGTCGTTCGCCTGTTTCGCGAGGCGGTACGTCGCCGACGGGTTGCCGTACGAGCCGCTGAGGTACGGCATCATCGCATCGAGCGCCTGCGGGTGCAGTGGCGTCGTGGCGGCGTGGTC
>JBBTPG010000190.1:0-4930 GCA_038066315.1 Chloroflexota bacterium
CCGACCCTGACGCGTCGCGCCCAGTTCTACATCGACCACGAATGGTTCCTCGAAGCGGGCGAGGAGTTGCCGGTGCACAAGGAGCCGCCGACGCACGGCGGCCCAGGCCGGAAGTTCAAGATGACCAGCGGCCACAATCGCTGGAGCATCCACTCCATGAACATGACGAACAACATCATTCAGAACACCCATCGCGGCGAGCCGTTCATGTTCATCAACGACAAGGATGCTGCCGCGAAGGGGTTCGAGAACGGTGAGTGGGTCCGCGTCGTCAGCGACGTGGGATCGATGCAGATCACGGTGAAGATCTCTCCGTCGGTCCGGCCCGGGCAGATCATCGTCTACAACGGCTTTGAGCCCTATATGCACCGCGAATGGTACAGCCAGGCCGACGTCGAACCGGGTCACGTGAAGTGGCTGGGCCTCGTCGGCGGCTACGGGCACCTGCAGTACCGGCCGCTCCAGTGGCAACCGGTGCCGGCCGACCGGGCGGTGTACGTCGACGTCGAGAAGATCTCGTGAGACGATTGGTCGCGCGCGCGACGGAGCGCCGCACGGAAGGGATGATGATCTGAATGGGCACGATCACGCAGTCAAAGCGCCAGCTCGCGTGGGTGTTCGACCTGAACAAGTGCATCGGCTGTCAGACCTGCTCGGTTGCCTGCAAGATGCTCTGGACGCAGGACGGTGGCACCGAGCACATGTGGTGGATGACCGTGAACACGCAGCCGGGCAAGGGCACGCCGAAGGACTACGAGAGCATGGGCGGCGGCTATCGCGACGGCAAGGCCACGCCCGGCAAGCTGCCTACGCGCGAGGAGTTCGGCGGCGGCTGGGATTACAACTACGACGAAGTGCTGCGCGGCGGCAAGGGCCGCGACGCTCATCTCGAGAAGATCGCAGGCAGCAAGACGTGGGGACCGAACTGGGACGAGGACGAAGGCGGCGGCGAATTCCCGAACGCGTACTTCTTCTACCTGCCGCGGCTCTGTAACCACTGCACGCAGCCAGGATGCGTCGAGGCGTGCCCCAACGACGCGCTGTACAAGGACCCCGAGAACGGCCTGGTCCTCCGGAACGAGGACCTCTGCAAGGGCGCACAACTGTGTGCGCGCGCCTGTCCGTACAAGAAGATCTACTTCAACCCGTCGCGCGGCGTGAGCCAGCAGTGCATCGGCTGCTTTCCGCGGATCGAGAAGGGCGTGGCGCCTGCCTGCGTGCGTCAGTGCCCGGGCCGCGCCGCATGGATCGGCTTCCTCGACGACGAGCGCGGGCCCGTGTCCAGGCTCGTGAACAAGTGGAAGGTCGCCCTGCCGCTCCACGCCGAGTGGGAGACGAAGCCGAACGTGTACTACATCCCACCGCTGTCACCGGCGCCGCTGAACCCGGACGGCAGCTTCAACGAAGGCGGTGACCGCATCCCGGAGTCGTACCTGCGCACCCTGTTCGGCGCCGATGTGACGGGCGCCGTCGACACGCTGAAAGCCGAGATGGAGAAGCGGCGCCGGGGCGAGCACTCCGAGGTCATGGACATCCTCATCATGTACCACTGGGAGGAGTGCCTGGGACCGTTCGACCGTGATCCCGCCGAGATCGTCTGGGCATCGAACGGCGCCGGTTGACAGTCACGGCCCGCGTCCGCCTCGCAGGGCGCAGCCACGCGTACGTCTCTACGATGGAGGCGGCCATGTGACGGATCGTCGACCCGTCCGTCACTTGGCCGCGTCTCAACCCTCATCCGTCAGCGATCGACGGCGCTCGTGTTGCAGCCCACGCTTCTGGCGCCACGCCGCGCGGCTGTCGTTTCATGCTTCGACGCGGTGGCATGCCGTCGCTGGCACGTTGAGCGTGCAGCGCGGCGGCGTTACGCTTGCGCCGTCCGCCAGCGCACCGCCGCGACCCGAGGTCTGAGCAGATGAAGCGTGAGAAGTACGTCCTCGCGATCGACCTGGGGACCGGTGGCCCGAAGACGGCGCTCGTGTCGATGCACGGCGAGGTCGCGGGGCACGAGCTGATCCTGGTCGAGACGCGGCATCTGCCTGGCGGCGGCGCGGTGCAGGACCCGCACGAGTGGTGGAGCGCCATCGTGTCGTCGGCGCGCAAGCTGCTCGCGGGCGGCATCGTCGATCCGGCGGATGTCGCTGCGGTCGCGTGTACGGGGCAGTGGGGCAGCACGATCCCCGTCGACGCGCGGGGCGAGCCGGCCGGCGACTGCATTCTGTGGATGGATAACCGCGGTGCGCCGTACTCGGCGAAGCTCGTCGGCGGGCCGGTGCAGGTCGCGGGGTACGCGCCGCTCAAGGCGTTGCGGTGGATCCGCAAGAGCGGCGGCGCGCCATCGCCGCTCGGCAACGATCCGGTCGGGCACATCCTCTTCCTGCGACACGAGCAGCCGGACGTGTATCGCCGCGCGGCGATGTTCTTGGAACCGGTGGACTACCTGAACCTGCGGTTTACCGGCGCCGTCTCGGCAACCCGCACGTCGATGGTGCTGTCGTGGCTGACGGACAACCGTGACCCCGAGAGCGCTCGCTACGATCCGCAGCTTGTGAAGATGTCGAGCCTCGATCCGGGGATGCTGCCACCGCTGCGTAAAGTGGGGTCAGTCGTTGGGACGGTCCTGCCTGGCGTTGCGCGCGAGTTGGGGCTGCCCGGCGGCGTGCAGGTGATCGATGGCACGCCCGACCTGCACTCGGCGGCGATCGGTTCCGGCGCGATCGCCGACTACGAGCCGCACCTCGCCATCAGCACGACGTCCTGGCTGAGCTGCCACGTGCCGTTCAAGCGCACCGACGTGACTCATCAGATCGCGGCGATTCCGTCGGTGATCCCCGGGCGGTACCTCGTCGCCAACAACCACGACACTGCCGGAGTGTGCCTGCAGTGGCTGCGCGACAACGTCGTGCTCAGCGACGACGGGCTCGCGCGGAGCGTGCCGTCCCCTGACGGTTACGCCGCCTACGACCGGCTCGTCGCGGCGGCGCCGGCCGGCAGCGATGGCGTCATCTTCACGCCGTGGCTGGCGGGCGAGCGCTGCCCCGTCGATGACCGCAACGTGCGGGCGGCGTTCTACAACCTGTCGCTATCGACGACGCGCGCGCACATGGTGCGCTCCGTGTTTGAGGGGGTGGCGTTCAACGCGCGCTGGATGCTCGATGCTGTCGAAAAGTTCGTGCGCCGTCCTCTCGGCGCGATCCGCTTTATCGGTGGCGGTGCCGCGTCTGATGTCTGGTGCCAGATCCACGCCGACGTGCTGGATCGCCCGGTGCATCGCGTCGAGGCGCCGCTTCTGGCGAACGTCCGCGGCGCGGCGCTGTTCGCGAGCATGGTGCTCGGTGAGGTGCGGCAGTCGCAGGTGCCGCAGCTCGTGCGCATCGACGCCACATTCGAGCCGGACCCGGCGAACCGCGCGGTGTACGGCGAGCTGTACCGCGAGTACCCCGGCCTGTACCACCGCCAACGGAAGATGTACGCCCGCCTCAACGGCAGGAAATCAACGCCCCAGCGGGCGTAGGAGGATCGCCATGCGTCGCGAAGAGCTCAACGCCGTCCTGGGCATTGTGAAGAAATCGCTCAAGCCGTACCTTGAACGGTTCCCGTCGAATACGCGCCTCCCGGAGCGCGGACGCGCGCGTGAGGCGATTCTCGACGAGATCCGCGCCATGAAGTCCGAGGAGCAGCGCGTCTGGCGCGAGGGCTACGTGTCCGGCGCCGTCTACCACGGCGACGAGGAGTTTGTCGGCTTTCTCAACGAGGTGTACGCGCTCAACGCCGAGCTGAATCCGCTGCATCCCGACGTATGGCCGCGCGCCACGCGCTTCGAGGCCGAGATCGTCGCGATGACCGCATCGATGCTCAGCGGCGACCGCAGCCCGACGCGGGAGCAGGACGGCGGCGTCTGCGGGCTCATCACCTCCGGCGGCACCGAGAGCATCCTCACCGCGATGCGGTGCGCGCGCGACCAGGCGCGCACCGAGCGCGGCATCTCCCAGCCCGAGTTGCTGATGCCGGCGACCGCGCACGCGGCGTTCTCGAAGGCGTCACAGTATTACGGACTGACGCCGGTGCGCGTGCCGGTCGACGGGGCCGGACGCGCGGACGTGCCCGCGATGCGCGCCGCGATCACCGGCCGCACGGCGGCTATCGTGGGATCGGCGCCCGGCTTCCCGTGGGGGGTCGTCGATCCCATCGAGGAGCTGTCGGCGCTGGCGCGGGAGCGCGGCATCTGGTTCCACACCGACGCCTGTCTCGGCGGCTTCCTGCTGCCGTGGGCGGAGCGCCTCGGCGAGGCCGTGCCCGCGTTCGACTTCCGCCTGCCCGGCGTCACGTCGATGTCCTGTGACACGCACAAGTACGGGTACGCGGCGAAGGGCACGTCAGTCGTGCTCTTTCGCAACGCGCATCTGCGCCATTACAGCTACTTCACCATGACCGACTGGCCAGGCGGCCTCTACAACTCGCCGACGATGGCCGGGAGCAGGCCGGGCGCGCTGAGCGCCGAGGCGTGGGCGGCGCTGCTGAACATGGGCGAGGAGGGCTACCTCGACGCGACGCGGCGCATCGTCGATACGGCGAAAACGATCCGCACGGGCATCGCCGCGATCCCGGAGCTGCGGCTGCTCGGTGACTCGCTGCTCGTCGCGGCCTTCACGTCGGACGTGTTCGACGCCTACGCGTTACAGGATCTGCTCTCGGCGCGGGGGTGGAACCTGACCGGTCTGCAGCTGCCGCCAGGCATACACCTGGGCATCACGCTGCGCACCGCCCAGCCGGGCGTGGCGGACCGCTTCCTCGCCGACCTGCAGGGCGCGGTGGCGGAGTTGCGCGCGAATCCGGGACGCGGCTCGATCATGGCGCCGATCTACGGCCTCGGCCGCGCAATCGAAACGGAAGTGTCGCTGGCCGACGTGCTCACCGGGTACCTCGACGT
>JBBTPG010000191.1:0-1088 GCA_038066315.1 Chloroflexota bacterium
TTGTTCGCCCAGGCGATGCGGTCGTCGACGCGCCGGCGCAGGCCGTACTCGATAGGCACGAAGCCGCTGCTCAGCCAGAAGCGCGCGCCCTGCAGGTTCGGCGCGGCGAAGTGCAGCGCCATGTGCTCGTAGCCCTGCTCGCGCGCCCACTCGGCGCCGCGCGAGAGGATCGCCGTGCCGACGCCGCCGGTGCGCGCGTCGGACGTGACGATGCCCTGGTAGAGGTAGACCGTCTTCGGCGGCACCTGCAGCGGCGAGAGGAACGCCGGCGGCATGAACGTGTTCATGCCGACCGCTTTGCCGCCCTCGTACGCCACCCAGTGCGCGTTCGCCTGCGGGTCGCCGAGCAGGCCGCGCTGCATGTCGTGGCTCGACTCTTCGGTTTCGTGCAGGTACGGCCAGAAGATCGGCGATTTCGCGTGGTGCAGCGTCAGCTCTTCGTTCAGGCGGAAGATCACCTCCGCATCCTCTGCGCTCGCCTGGTGCAGCTCGACCTTTGCCCGCGGCTTGTCCGTCGGCCCGACGCCGCGCATCGCCGCCACGGCGTTGCGCGCGAAGCCGAGCGACGCCCACGCCTCGGCGCCGCCCGCGTCGGACGGCGCGACCGAGACGAGATGGTCGAAGTACCCGCCGCTCACGAAGTGGTCCGCCAGCACCGCGTACATCTCGCGATACACGTCGTACGCCATGCCGTCCTTCGTCGCGTGCTGCTGATAGTTCGCGGCGGCGGAGCGCGGCGGGAAGAACGACGCGAGGAAGTGCGTCGGCGGGAAGAGCTGCGGCACCATGATCATGAACCCGACCGGCTCGCCGCCGTCGTGCGCGATGACGCCGCGCCATCCGATGGACGTGAACGTCTGCTCGATGACCGGACGGCAGGCGTCCGGCATCACGAACGCGGCGGGCAGCCGCGCGTCGCGCTCGCGGTCGCGCCGATGGCGGTCGGCGAGCAGCGCGGCCGCCGTGTCGAGGTGCTGGTGCTGGTCGAAGGGCGTGACGGTGATGCTCATAGTGCGGCGATGATAGCACCGGCGGACATTGACATACAGGGCCGCTTGGGGGATGTTCTACCGGGGGTGGAAGGGTTG
>JBBTPG010000192.1:0-1264 GCA_038066315.1 Chloroflexota bacterium
GACTTCTTCGGCGGGCCGGCGACGATCAGCCTCGGCCACTCGCACCCGGTGATCGTCGATGCGCTGATCGACCAGGCGCAGCAGCTGATCCACGTCTCGAACCAGTTCTATTCGATCCCGCAGCTCAAGCTGGCGGAGCTGCTCATCGAGCACTCGTGCTTCGACCGCGTCTACTTCATGAACAGCGGCGCCGAGGCGGACGAGGGCGCGCTGAAGCTGGCGCGCAAGTGGGGCAAGGAGAAGAAGGCCGGCGCGTACGAGGTGATCTGTGCCGAGAACGCGTTCCACGGGCGCACCCTGCAGATGATCACGGCGGGCGGGACGGAGCGCTACAAGGCGCCGTTCGGGCCGCTTCCGGAGGGGTTCCTCCACGTGCCGTTCAACGACGTCGATGCGGTGAAGCGCGCGACGACGTCGAACACCGTCGCCGTGTTCATGGAGCCGATCCAGGGCGAGGGCGGCATCAACGTGCCCGACGACGACTACTTCAAGCAGCTCCGCGCGTGGTGCGACGAGCAGAACATCCTGCTGATCTTCGACGAGGTGCAGACGGGCTGCGGCCGCGTCGGCACGCTGTTCGCCTATGAGCTGTTCGGCGTCGAGCCGGACATCATGGCGCTGGGCAAGGGCCTCGGCGGCGGCGTGCCGCTCTCGGCGTTCCTCGCGAAGGAGCACTGCGCCGTGTTTACGCCGGGCGACCACGGCAGCACGTACGGCGGCGAGCCCCTGACGACCCGCGTGGGCTACGAAGTGATGCACTACATCATTCAGAACGACATCCCGGCGCAGGTTACCCGCAAGGGGCAGATCGTCGAGCGGCGCTTGCAGTCGCTGCTGGACCGCTGCCCGAACGTGGCGGCGGTGCGCGGCAAGGGGCTGATGTGGGCGGTGCAGTTCACCAGCGACATCGGCGAGAAGATCACGAACGCGGCGCTGGCGAACGGCCTGATCCTCAACAACGTGCGCCCGAACGCCGTGCGCATCGTGCCGCCGCTGACGGTGACGGACGAGGAGCTGGAACAGGGTCTGGCGATCCTCGAGCACGTCATCGAGGCGGACGGCGCGCCGGCCAAGTAGGCGATTTGGCTCCTTGTTGGAGTCAGCTGGTGTCCGCCAACCACAACGGATGTCCGCCGACCTACAACCTACTACCTGCAACCTATAACCTATCCACGGGAGTGGATGGGTCCCGGTGGGTCTCGCGGTCTTCAACACCGTTGCGGGGCGGCCTGCGTCGTCCCGGGAGGGTTCGACTCCCTCGCAC
>JBBTPG010000193.1:0-1958 GCA_038066315.1 Chloroflexota bacterium
ACTACTCCATTCGCTCCCGCCCCTGCCGATTTCGGCCCCAGCCTCGTCGCCATCTACGAGGAGGGCGGCGAGCCGCAAGGGTACGTCGCCTATGCCGCGAAGCACTTCGAGCAGTCGCCCGTCGACAACGCTGGCCCGGGGCAGCGCGTGATGGTGCGCGACTTCGCCTGGAACACGCGCGGCGCGTACCGCGCGACGTGGGAGTTGCTGAAGACGTTCGACCTCGCGAACCGCATCTGGGTGAACAGCGCCCCCGTCGACGATCCCGCTCCGCACATCATGCTCGACCCGCGCGAGCTGCACGCGACGCACCGCGACCACCTGCTCGCCCGCATCATCGACCTGGAGCGCGCGCTGCCGCTGCGCCCGTACGGCGCCGAGGGCCGCGTCGTCTTCGAGCTGCGTGACGAGATGTGCCCGTGGAACGCCGGCCGCTGGGCGCTCGAAGCCGGAGTGGGCGGTGCGTCCGTCACGCGCACGAAAGACTCACCGCAGCTCACGCTCGACGTGTCGGCGCTGGCGCAGCTGCTGTTCGGGCAAGTGTCGCCGTCGCTTGCCGTGCGTTATGGCCGCGCGGACGCCGCGCCCGATGCGCCGCTGCCCCTATGGGACGCCATGTGGCGCACGGAGTACGCTCCGTTCTGCCCGGACATATTTTGACGAGTAGCCGCGGAGCTTCGCGAAGAGTCGCCGGGCGACAGCTCCGCCCAAAGAAGGAGACGCAATGACGACGACAACCACGATCCCCGCCGGCCCGCAAGACCTCACCGCCGCGTGGGTCACCGAGGCCCTGCGCTCGACCGGCGTGATCACCGGCGCCAGCGTGACGAAGATCGAGCCGAAGGTGATCGGCGAGGGCTCCGGCTTCATCGGCCAGCTCGCGATCGTCTCGCTGACGTACGACAGGCAGGACAACGGCGCGCCTGCGTCGCTCCTCGCGAAATTCCCGGCCGCGAGCGAGATGGGGCGGCACGTCGGCAACCTCTTCGACTTCTACCACCGCGAGATCCGCTTCTACGAAGAGATCGCCGACGAGGTCGAGCTGCGCACGCCGAAGCTCTACTACAGCGCGATGAACCGCGACACGCAGGAGTACATCCTGCTGATCGAGGATCTCGCTCCCGCCCGCGTCGGCGACCATGCGGCGGGATGCACGCTCGAAGAAGCGGAACTCTCGATCCGCGAGATCGCCAGGTTCCACGCGACGTGGTGGGATCACCCGCGCCTCGAAGAGTTGGCCGAGTGGCTGCCGATGATCGATGCGCCCGTGCACCAGTCGGCGGAAGGAGCGTACCAGCAGGCGTGGGAGCCGTTCATCCAGAACTTCGGCGACCGCCTCTCGCCTGAGATGCGCAAGACCGCCGAGCAGATCGCCACGCGCGTCGTCAAGCTCCAGTCGTCGATCGCCGACCGGCCGCACACGATCGTCCACGGCGACTACCGCACCGACAACCTCTTCTTCGCGTCGCCCCAGGGCGGTGCGCCGTTCGCCGTCGTCGACTGGCAGATCGCCGCCCGCGGCCGCGGCGTGTTCGACGTGGCGTACCTGCTGTGCGGCGGTCTCGATGCGCCCGTGCGCAAGGCGAACGAGCAGCGCTTGCTGAAGCTCTACCACGACATCCTCGTCGAGAACGGCGTGCAGGGCTACAGCTTCGATCAGTGCTGGCGTGAGTATCGGCGCATGGCGCTCTACACGTTCATGTACGTCGTCATCTCGCTCGGTACGTTCGACTTCGCGAACGAGCGCGGCCTCGCCCTCTTCAACGCCTGGCTCGCCCGCACGACCGCCGCGATCGAGGAGTTGAACGCCGCGGAGGAGATGCCGGCGTAGGGCGAGTCGCTCGGTCTTTCAGTCACTCGGTCTATCAGCCGGTCATCGGCGAAGAGCATCGTGTAGGGGCGAGGCTCGCCTCGCCCGGCCGTGCGTCCGGCTGCACGTGCTTGAGGAACTCTTCGGC
>JBBTPG010000194.1:0-11533 GCA_038066315.1 Chloroflexota bacterium
CATGAAAAAAGACCCTTGATGACGCATCGCCATCAAAGGTCTCACCGTCCTCGCAGGCGTGCGAGGGTGTCCGGACCGGGCTCGCAGAGAGCCGGTGCTGGCGATCCGGACTGCCTGCCGGGCGCGGCAGGCCAGTTACTCCCCTTTGCTCTTGCGAACGCTACCCTGAACGCCTCCTCAGCGTCAAACGCCGGGCATCAGCCGGCCCGCTTGCCGCGGGTGCAGTCGACGTGGCTCAGGCTATCGAGCAACTCCGCCGCGAAGTAGTCGTTTCGACTTTCACCGTCGTCGGGTACCCGCAGGCCGAGGTCGAAGAGATCGTCGGTCGTGATTGGTTCACCGCAATCGGCACAGACGAAGATCGCCCTGCCGTGGCGGTCGAGGATGGCGTTGGTGGTGGCTGGCATGTGCGGAACCTCCTTCACACGTCCAAACGCCAAGGCAGCCGGGCTTGTGACACGCCTGAAGCCCAAAGTTACATAACGACAGGCACCAGTTTAATCGTCGCGCTCCGATAGTGAGAGCAGGGGAATAGGGGGACGTTCCGAGCCCGGCTCCAAGCGCCAGGCGCGGGATCCGTATCGCCCGGGGGGACGGTGCGGGTCGGGTCATGGGGCAAATGTCCACTGCGAAGGTCGAACTTGACCGGGCGTATGCTTCTGCTCTGCTCGTCAACGCGCGCAGGGCAATATCCTCAGCCGCGCGCGCGTTATCTGGATTGGCCGAGACGAGCTAGAAGGACAACGCACATAATGAGCGACCGCGATAACTACGAGATCCTCGGACTGACGTCTGATGCCGACGGCACCGTGGTGAACCGAACGTACTGGCATCTTGCTCGCAAATACCAGGCCCTTGCACCCACCGACCCGCGAGCCCGGCACATGCTCGATGAGCTGAACGACGCGTACGCCGTACTCGGCACGCCCCAGCTGCGGGAAGCGTACGACGCATCGCGCCAGGCGAACCAGGCGACGTCGCCGGTCGAACCCAGCCGCGCGTCCCACGGCCACGGCCCGGCACGACCGAATCGAGCGAAGGCTTCAGTCCTGGACGAAACAGCACCCCACAGCACGCGGACGCGCGCGCTACTCCGCATCTGGGCGCCGTACGCTTCGGTGGCACTGCTCGCAGCCACGTCTGTGGGCATCGGCGCGCTTGCGGGCAACGCGGTGCTCCTCGTCGCAGGCACGTGCGGCGTTCTGGCGCTCGTCGCCACAGCCGCTCGACATAACCTCAGTCACGTGCGGGCCTCCGTCGGAGCCAGACGAGCTGAGCCAGGCGCTCGTGCGGAAGCTCAGCCTGCCTCACGGATCCGCGAACGCGACATGCCGCGACTGCCTTCGGCTTCGGTCACGGGCCGCCGTGCGGCACCGGTTGAGGATCTTCACTCGTCCACCGCATCGATGGTCGGCCGGTGGCGCACTTCGGCGAACGCGAGGGACGTTGGCGCCGGAGGCCGCAAGCCGGACACCACGCTCGTTGACATCTTTCAGTCCGAGCGCGACGTGGAGACTCCTTCCGAGCCGCTCTCTGCCGTGCTCGACATCCTCCGAGGTTCACGCGATCCCGTTGAGCTCCGCTAGGCTGCGTTCGCAGTCCTCAGGCCGCGGCGGATCAACGATGATCGCACTATAGATGTTATGTATCGCGCGGCCTTGGTGCGCGGGTCAAGTGTCCTTAAGGGTGGCCGATAATCCAAGCGGAGGGACAGCCGGATGCGCCGGTAATCCGGCGCGAATGTGAGCGGGTCGTTGCTCAGACTGGCAATGTGGCGGAAGCGGCTGAGCTTTTTCCGGGCCTGAATGCAGGCACCGGGCCCAGCGCGCCCGCAGCGAGTTGTCGCGGCGCGCCATCCGGACCGCATCGATGGAAAACCGGCCTCACCAGAGCATCCTGGACGAGATCGCACCGACGACTTCGGCGCGCCAGCCCAAGGGGCTGCCTCCGCTCCTGCTTCGCGCGCTCGGCGCCATTTTCATGGCGGTGACGGCGGCCCTCATCCTTTTGGGCCCCAGCGTTATGTCGAGAAACGAGTATACGGCCCTCGAGCTGCTCGCAGTCTCGCTTGGCGCGGCTTATGGCATCTTTCTGGCCGCACATTCCCGTACGACGCACGTCAGCCTGGAACGTGCATACTCAGGCCATCTGGAGGAGCTGAGCCAGCGCTTGCGTACCATGGCCTACCAGGATGCGTTGACCGGCCTCTACAACCACCGCTATTTCTACGAGCAGTTCTCGCATGAGATTGAGCGTTCGTTGCGATACGGCGAACCGCTGGCGGTGCTGCTGATGGACATGAACAACTTCAAGCAGATCAACGACACCTACGGCCACATGGTCGGCGACAAATACCTGAGCCTCGTCGGCCAGGTGATCGCGCGCCAGATCCGCTCGAGCGACATCGCCGCGCGCTACGGTGGCGATGAGTTCGTGGTTTTGCTGCCGAGCACGACAGGCGACGAAGCACGCGCGACGGCTCAGAAGCTTGCGTTCGGCGTAGCTAACGCTGCAGCCATCAGCCCCGGCGAAGAGCAGATCAAGTTGAGCATCACCATTGGCATCGCATCGTGCCCTGACGACTCGCGATCGGCCGGCGAGCTGTTGCAGATCGCCGATACCCGCATGTTCGAAAGCAAGCCCCAGCGCCGCGACACGAGAAACGGCGGCCGGAAGGACGCCGCTTAGGACGCCGAGTTGGAGCGCGACAAGCGCGACGCACATTGGTCGCCCAATCGTACTGATGTTAGACTTTCCGTACACGCACTCACCGGCGTCGGCTTCCCGCCCTCGACCGGCTCGCTGAAGGAGTCTCGGTCGCATGTTGAAAGCAGCCCGCTGGGCCGTCGTCGGCCTCCTCGCGACATCGATTCTCACCCTCTCCTTCGCCTTTGGTTATGTCGCCCGCGGTGACAAAACCTCAAAAGCCGCGGTCGTGCCGAGCCCGGCCACGAGCGGCGACGCGTCCGCGGGCAAAGCCCTGGGTGATACGGATTTCAAGAACCTCAACGACATCTACAAGCTGCTGCAGAGCAAGTACGTCGACCCGGATCTGGTCGACCGGGAGACGCTCTACCAGGCCGCCATCAACGGCCTGCTGCAATCGTTCCCGGACAGCGGCACGTTCTATGTCGACCCGAATACTGTCAAGACCAGCGTGGGGCCGTCCGGGAAATTCGAGGGCATCGGCGCCACCGTCGCCGCGCAAAATGGACAGATAGTCATCGTGGCGCCGATTGAGAACACGCCTGCCGAGCGCGCCGGGCTCAAGCCCGGGGATGCGATCCTCGAAGTCGATGGCGAATCGACCGAGGGTTGGACGCAGGAGAAGGCCGTGATCAAGATTCGCGGTCCGCGCGGTACTACGGTGAAGCTGAAGATCCGCCACGAGAAGGAAGAGAAGACGCTTGAGATCGAGCGCGACGAGATCAAGGTCCAGAGCGTGACGACACAGCCGCCCGGCGGCGCGCTGAAGGACGGCACTGGCACCGAGATCACAGACATCGCGTACATCCACATCCGGGAGTTCTCGGAGCCGACGAAGGACGAAATGCAGAAGGCGCTGAAGGATGCGGTCAGCGCCGGCAAGAAAGGCATCATCCTGGACCTGCGCAACAACCCCGGCGGCCTGCTCCGCACCACGGCGGACATCGCCGATGAGTTCCTCGACGCCAACCAGACGATCCTCACGGAGCGCGAGCGAGACGGCGTCGAGCAGACATTCTCCTCCCACGCGGGCGGCGCGGCGACACAGATACCCGTCGTGATCATCATGAACCGCTTCAGCGCGAGCGGCTCGGAAGTGCTGGCGGCCGCGTTGCACGACAACAATCGCGCCACGATCATCGGCGAGAAGTCGTTCGGCAAGGGCACGGTCAACGTGTCGAATGACCTCAGAGACGGCGGCCAACTGTACATCAGCATCGCGAAGTGGCTGACGCCGAACGGTGTCCAGATCGACGGCGTAGGGATCCGTCCAGACGTTGAGATCAAGCTCTCCGACGAAGACATCGACCTGCGGCGCGATGTCCAATTGTTCAAAGCGATCGACGCGCTGCGCGGTACCGACGTGACGCCGAAGGTGACGCCCGAGGCCGCATCGCCGACACCCGAAGGCACGCCGACAAGAACGCGCGGCTGATATCGACATGGCCGAGATCAAACAGGTCGCGGCGAACCGCAAGGCGTTTCACGACTACGAGATCCTTGAGAAGATCGAGGCCGGCATTGCCCTCACCGGCACGGAGATCAAGTCCATCCGTGCGGGCGGCGCGAACATCCGCGAGGCGCATGCGCGCCCGCTCGACGGCGAGATGTGGCTGTATGGCGCACACATCGCCGTATACGACGCCGGCAGCTGGCAGAATCACGAACCCACGCGGCCGCGCAAGCTCCTCATGCACAAGAGGGAGATCCGCGAATGGGTGCGCGCCATCGCGGAGCGCGGGCTCTCGGTGATCCCGCTGAGCCTGTATCTTAAGGACGGCAGGGCGAAGGTGGAACTGGGTTTGGTGCGCGGTCGCAAGCAGTACGACAAGCGCCAGGTGATCGCCAAGCGAGATGCCGATCGGGACATGCAGCGCGCGTTGCGTCACAGCGGCCGCTGAAATGCGATCAGGTCAGGAAGCTGAACCAGCCATCGCGCCGCACGCTGCGGCGGAGCGCCACGGCGATGCCGAGGCCCGTCAGCGAAACGAGCGCGCCGGCCGCCGCGTCGAGGAAGTAGTGATTGGCCGTCAGGACAATGCCGGCGAGCATGACGAACGGCAGAAAAACCGCAAAGACCCGCAGCCACCGCCCGCGCACGTTGAAGCCGATCGCCACGGCGATCAGCAGATCCCATCCGAAATGCAGACTCGGCATGGCCGCGTACTGATTGACGATCTTGGGATTCTGGAACGCGTAGTAGGACTGCGCGTTGATGATCGTGTCTGTGAACCCGAACTCAGGCATGAACCGCGGCGGCGCCAACGGCATGGTCGTGAATCCGACCAGGGCGATCAGCCCTGATATCAGGAACGCATTTCGGAACAGCGCGTAGTTCTCGCGGTGGCGGATGTACAGCCAGAGCGCGACGGCGATGATCACCGGCAGATGGCCCCAGATATACAGGTAGTTAAAGAAATCGACGACCCACGCTCTGGGCAGGATCAGTTGTTGCAGCGACGCCTCGTAGAAGATGCCGAGTCGCTGTTCGATGCTGATGACGCGTGCCGCGTTGTCGTACGCGGCGCTCGCCTTGCCGTGTACCGCGCCGCGTACGAACTGGTAGAGGATGTACGCGGGCACGACGAACAGTAGCTCGGCGAGGTGCCGCCAGTTCTTCTCGGCGAACGTCTGGAGCCGGTTCGGGCGCGCTACCGCGACCGCAGCGGGCGAACGCATACTCACTCCTCTAACCCTGCCAGTATACCGCCCTCCCGGGCGGTCCGCGCTAGCCACGGCTTGCCATCACCGCATCAATAGCATCGGCAGTAACGTTGACGATCGTATCGATCTGTGCTGGCGTTATGATCAGTGGCGGCGCAAACAAGATGCTGTCGCCCTTCACGCGCGTGACGACGCCGCGTTCGCGGATCGCCTTCGCCAGCCTGGGGCCTACGCCCTCCGCCGCTGCGAACGGTTGTCGCGATGTCTTGTCGGACACGACTTCAACCGCCGCCATGAGCCCGAGCCCGCGTACGTTGCCGACGTTGGGCAGTTCTATCAGGCGGCCGAGCCCTTCGTTCAAACGGCGTCCCATCTCCTCCGCTCTAGAAACGAGCCCCTCATCCTCCAAGATCTGCAGATTGCGGAGCGCGACGGCGCAGGCCGCGGGATGCGCAGCGTTCGTGCAACCGATCATGAACTTCGCGTCCGCGGGCGCATCGAGAATAGCCTGATGGACGCGCTGCGAGACGATGAAGCCGGCGAGCGGTATGTACGCACTCGTGACGGCCTTCGCGAACGTGAGTACGTCGGGCTGCACGCCCCAGTGCTCAAGCGCGAACCAACGGCCGGTGCGTCCGAAACCTGTGATGACTTCGTCGGCGATCAGCAACACGTCGTGGCGGTCGCAGATCTGGCGTAGCCGCGGCCAGTAACCCGGATCCGGCGGGATAACACCGCCCGCGCCGTGGACTGGCTCCGCAATCACCGCAGCCACGGTGTCCGCGCCTTCGCGCAGGATCGTCGCTTCGATGTTGTCCGCGCAGTCCAGCGTGCACGACGCCTTCCCGGCGCACCACTGACAGCGATATGGATAGCAGGTCGGCACCTGGACGAACCCGGGCGGTTCGGGGCCGAATCCCTTGTGGAACGGCGCCATGCCGGTGATGGCCGTGGCCGCCATCGTGCCGCCGTGATAGGCCTCGGCCCGCGAGATGATCTTTGTCTTGTTGGGCTGGCCCGCGAGGAACCAGAAGTAGCGCACGGCCTTCATCGCCATGTCGTTCGCCTCTGACCCGCTGTTCGCGTAGAAGACGCCCGACATGTTGGCGTAGACGAGGCCCAGCAGTCTCTCGGTCAGGCGGATCGAGGGAACGTTGGCGTAGCCTGTGTAGCTGTTCGAAAACGCCAGTTCGGACATCTGCGCCGCGGCGGCTTCCGCGAGCTCCGTCCGCCCGTGGCCGACGGCTACGTTCCAGAGCGACGACAGCCCGTCGATGTACTCTTCGCCGCGGACGTCGGTGAGCACCGCTCCCCTGCCGCTGGCGTAGATGATGGCATCGCGGTGGTCGGCGACGTGGAACTGGGGGTGGATGATGTGCGCGAGGTCGTAGGCCGCGAGGCGCTGGATTTCTGACTCGTCCAATTGTTCACCTGCTTAAGCGAGCGACACTTAGACGATTATACGCTTTCCCGGGCTTCGAGAAGCAACTCCCTGGCGATCCGGCGTTCATCCCAGGGCCAGTGCGTGTTGCCGATGACGATGGACTGCTCGGTGCCCTTGCCTGCCAGCAGCACCGTGTCACCCTTTCCGGCGCGCTCGAATGCCATCTTCATAGCGCGTCGACGGTCGAACTCGCGGTCGAACTTGCGTCCGAATCCGGCCTTCTTGAGAGCGGACGCAATTTCGTCGAGGATCAGCTCAGCATCCTCGCCGCGCGGATCCTCGTTCGTGATCACTGCGTAATCGGCCGTACCAGCGACAGCGCGGGCGATGCCGCGGCGCCTGCCTTTGTCGCGCTCCCCTGCGGCGCCGAACATCACGATGAGCTTGCCCGGTGTGACCGAGCGGAGCATGCGGAGCACGTTGCGCATGGACTGCTCAGTCGAAGCGATGTCGACCACGACGCGGAATGGTTGGCCCTCGTCGATGAGTTCCATGCGACCCGGCACGCCCGGGAAGTTCGCCAGCGCCCCTATCGCCTCAGAGAACTCGACACCTTGCGAGACAGCGGTCGCGGCCGCGGCCAGGCAGTTCGACACGTTGTAGTCGCCCAGCAACCCGGTCTTGACTTCAACCTGCTCTCCGAACATGCGGGCCGTAAACCTGGTCCCGAAGCCTTGCTGCGTTATGTCCACTGCCGTCATGTCGGCTGGTGCGCGCACGCCGTATGTAATCACCGGCACGATCGTCACGGCACGCAGGTCACCGGAGACTGAGTCGTCGGCATTGAGGATGGCGGCCTTGCCGAAGCCCTTCTCAGCCGATGTGCCAAGCATCCGGAACAAGATCGCCTTTGCATCACGATACTCGGCCATGCTGCCGTGGAAGTCGAGGTGATCCGGCGCGAGGTTCGTGAACACGCCGACGTCGAACTCGCACTGGTCGACACGGTGCATGTCGAGGCCGATCGACGACGCCTCGACGACCGCGTACCGCCCGCCGGCGTCGCGAATCTGCGCGAGGTGGCGCTGGATCTCGGATGCCTCGAGCGTGGTCATGTGGGAGGCGTTCATCTCGACGGCGCCGCCGGCGGCGAACTCGACGCTGCTCAGGTGGCCCGCGCGGCGGCCGGTCTCGTTCAGGATGTGCGCGATGAGGTGTGTCGTCGTCGTCTTGCCGTCGGTGCCGGTGACACCGACCATGCCCAGCGCGCGCGCCGGGGTATCGTAGAACCCGGCGGCAGCCTCCGCGAGGGCGACGCGGCTGTCCGGCACGGCGATGAAGGTCACGTCTTCGTTGACGTATCGCTGCCAGGCGTCACGCTGGCTCTCCTGCACGATGACGAATCGCGCGCCGGCGGCGATGGCGTACGGGATGTACGCGTGGCCGTCGACGTTCAGACCCCGCACAGCCACGAAGACTGCTCCCGGCGTTGCCTGGCGGCTGTCGTAGCAGACGGTGGACGCTTCGGACGGCGCGCCCGAAATCAGATGGGCGTAGGAGATCTCCCGGAACCAGGTCGGCAACTCGGAGGTGCGGGTAGTCACGTTTATCACTCTAACGCATTTGAAGCTGCGCGAAGCGCTGACACGCGTTATGTCTGCTCGACACTTTTCTGCCGGGGGCGCGGGTGATGACTTCGGCGGGAGCCAGCCCGAGCAAGCCGAGTTGGGCGCACAGCGATGATGGCATGCGGCGGGCGCGATCTCCAAAGGGCGAAGGTCAGCGGTCCGGGTGGCGGCGGGGACGAGGGCGCGCGGCAGGCGCACGCGCACCTCACCCCCAGCCCCTCTCCGCGCGACGGACCGTTACTGTTTTCGGGCGGGCGTGTGCCTTCCGGCACTCGCTCTAGCTGCCCGTTCTTCGTACCATGAGGCGCTAACTGAGTCACCACAGCGGGCGTCCGGGTCGCATCGCCACCACCTTTGGCGAGCGCGATCCGGCACGCCGTTCAGGGAGGTTTGCCATGGCAGCACGGAAGAAAGTCACGGTGATCGGCGGCGGTATGACCGGCGGCGCGATCGCGCAGCGGATGGTCGAGAAGGGCATCGCGGACGTGGTCATCCAGGATGACCCGCAGTTCGCCCAGACGTTGCACCACGGCAAAGCGCTCGACATGGCGCAGTCGGCGTCTTGGCTGGGGTTCGAGACGAAGATCACGGCGACGGACGGCTGGGACGAGACGGCAGGCTCGGACGTCATCGTCTGCACGGCGGGAGCGCCGCGGAAGCCGGGGATGAGCCGCGAGGAGCTGCTCAACGGCAACGCGGACATCGTGCGTGCGAAGGTGACGGCGGCGGCGAAGGCATCGCCGAACGCCGTGATCATCATCTTCGCGAACCCGATGGACGCGATGTGCCACGTCGCGCTCCAGGCATCGGGGTTCCCGCGCGAGCGGATCATCGGCCAGGGCGGCGCGCTGGATACGGCGCGCTTTCGGGCGTTCCTGCAGCTGGAGACGGGCGTCTCGGTGCGCGACATCCACGCCTACGTGCTGGGCGGCCACACCGACACGACGATGGTGCCGATCGTCTCGCAGGCGCGCATCGGCGGGCTGCCGCTGGCGTCGCTGCTCTCGCAGGAGAAGATCGACGCGATCGTCGCGCGTACGATGCGCGGCGGGGCGGAGATCGGCGAGCTGATGAAGGTGTCGAGCGCCTACTACGCGCCGTCCGCGGCGACGGTGGAGATGGCCGAGGCGATCCTGCTGGACCAGAACCGGCTGATCCCGAGCGCGGTACTCTGCAAGGGCGAGTACGGCATCCAGGACATCGTCTGCGGCGTGATGTGCGAGCTGGGCGCGGGCGGCATCAAGCGCACGTTCGAGACCCCTGTTTCGGACGACGAGCGCGCGAAGATCGTGGCGGCCGCCGACGCGACGAAGTCGCTGATCGCGCTGCTGAAGTAACCCTACGGGGCGTAGCCGGGTACAGGGAAGGTGATCGTATGACGACGGACACAGGTACGCGGGTGCGCGAGATCAACGCCGACGACATCACGCGTGTGGTCGCCGAGCTGTGCCAGACCGCGACGCACGAGCTGCCGGACGACGTCGTGGCCGGGCTGAAGAAGGCCGAGCAGAGCGAGAAGTCGCCGCTGGCCAAACAGGTGCTGATCGAAATACTCGAGAACGTCGACATCTCGAAGCGCGACCTGATCCCGCTCTGCCAGGACACGGGTACGACGGTCGTGATGGTCGAGATCGGGCAAGACGTGCACATCGTCGGTGGCTCGCTGCGTGAAGCGATCAACAAGGGCGTGAGCAAGGGCTACACGGAGGGCTTCCTCCGCGCGTCGATGGTCGAGCACCCGTTCTCGACGCGGGTCAACACGAAGGACAACACGCCGGCCGTCATTCACACGGAGATCGTGCCCGGCGACAAGTTCCATATCACTATCGTGCCGAAGGGCGGCGGGTGCGAGAACATGAGCAAGTTCCAGATCATGCTCCCGTCGCGCGGCAAGGAAGGCATCACCGAGTTCGTGCTGAACACGGTCGAGGAGTCGGGCGGCAATCCGTGCCCGCCGCTGGTCGTCGGCGTGGGCGTCGGCGGCTCGTCGGAGTACGCGATGTACCTGGCGAAGCGGGCGATCGTGCGGCCCGTCGGCGTGCCGAGCGACGACCCGGAGACGGCGGAGTTCGAGCGCGAGCTGCTGGAGAAGGTGAACGCGCTGGGCGTCGGTCCGCAGGCCGTCGGCGGCCTCAACACGGCGATGGCGGTGAACATCGAGACGTACGCGACGCACATCACGTCGCTGCCGGTGGCGGTGAACCTGCAATGCCACAGCGCGCGGTCGAAGACGGCGGAGCTGTAGACGTGACAGCGCTCGCCCGGGCGAAGATGCCGGACGCCGCGCTGCGCGCGCGTGTCGCGCTCCGCCTCGGCGGCGAAGCGGATATCGCGTCGGCCGTGACCACGATCAACGAAGCGTATCTGCGCGAAGCCTGGCTGCTGCCACCGCCGCGCATCACCGACGAGGCTCTACGCGCGGAGCTCCGCGCTCCCGGCGCCGCGCTGCTCATCGCGGAGGTGGACGGCACACTCGCTGGCTGCGTGCGGTTGCGGACGGGCGAGCGCGACACGTACTTCGGGCTGCTTGCCGTCGCGAAGGCACAACAGGGGCGCGGACTGGCGTCGCTCCTCATCGCACAGGTCGAGGAGATGGCGCGCGCGGCAGGCTCCGCGGCGGTGCGCCTGGACTGCGCGAAGGAGAACAAGCTGCCACCGTACTACGAATCGCTGGGGTACGTGGTGGAGCGCGAGGAGCCGAACTCGTACTACGGGACGAAGGGGCCCATCACCGTCACGTACATGAAGAAGGACCTGCGATGAGCGAGATCCGCGTCGTGAAGCCGCACGAACGCGACGCCGCGACGGCGCAGACGCCGGGCATGACCCGCGTCGCCGGCGTATCGGCGGCGACATGTGGATCGGCGGGCGTCTGGATGGGCCAGTTCACGAACGAGCCTGGCTTTCGTTCCGGCGCGCACCACCACGGCGACGTCGAGAGCGCGATCTACGTTGTCAGCGGGCGGCTGCGGATGCGCTGGGGCGACCGGTTGCAGCACGAGGCAGAGGCTGCGGCCGGTGACTTCATCTTCGTGCCTTCACGGCTCGTACATCAGGAGATCAACGCGTCGGAAAGCGAAGGCGTCGTCGCGATCCTGGCGCGCGGCGGCCAGGAGAACGTCGTCGTCAACGTCGAGCTCGCGGAGGCCGC
>JBBTPG010000195.1:0-2141 GCA_038066315.1 Chloroflexota bacterium
CGACATCGCCGCAAGGCCGTTGGTCGATCGTGCACCGCTTCCAGCCGGAGCCGTCCCTTCGGGCCGTAGGCGCGGCCGACGAACTGGCTGCGTCGGTCGCGGAACAGCTGCTCGCGCGCTACGGCGTTGTCTTCCGCGACCTCGTTGCGCGCGAGAACTTCGCCGTGCCATGGCGCGACGTGGTGCGCGCGTTGCGCCGCATGGAGGCGCGCGGCACCGCACGCGGCGGGCGATTCGTCGCCGGGTTCATCGGCGAGCAGTACGCGTTGCCCGAGGCCGTCGAGGGCTTGCGCCGCACGCGACGCGAGGAGCGCGCGGGCGAGATCGTCCGCATCAGCGCCGCCGACCCGCTGAACCTCGCGGGCATCATCACGCCGGGCGCGCGCGTCCCCGCGCTGCACACCAACGCCGTCATCTTTCTCGACGGCCTGCCGATCGCCGTCGAGGAGGGCAAGCATCTTGTTGTGCGGCCGGAGGCCGGCGACATCGACCTGCGCGACGTGTTGGGGCGTGCCCGCACGTCGCCACGCGCCGCCGCGCACGCCCTGTAGGGACGGGTCTTCAGACCTGTCCGCCATCGCTTTCGACCGACGCGCATGTGTCGACTCGCGGGCCATTCGCTCATAACCTGCGCCTGATCTACGCTCAGCCACACGCACAACAGGAGACATCATCATGCCCGATATTCGCGATCTTGCGGAACGTCTGTGGACCGGCAATCTCACGTCGGGCGAAGCACATCCCGTCACCGAGCAGTACCGCGAGGGCGACGAGATCCTGCCCGGCGTGCTCTTCTACAAAGGCTTCGCCAGCGCCAACACGATCGACACCGGCGAGGCGCTGGTGATGCTCGACACCGCCGCCGTCACCGACACGAAGGCGCTGCACGAGGCCGTGCGCAAGTGGTCGCCGCGGCGACCGCTCGCTGCGGCCGTCTTCTCGCACCACCACGTCGACCACATCTTCGGCGTCGCGCCGTTCGAGCGCGAAGCAGACGAGAAGCGCTGGCCGCGTCCGATCGTCTACGGGCACGCGGGCCTCGGGCCCAACTTCGACCGCTACAAGAAGACGCGCGGCTGGAACGCCGCGATCAACGTCCGCCAGTTTGCGTTCCCCGTCGCGCGTTTCGAGTGGCCAGAGCACTACCGCTATCCCGACGTCTCGTATCACGACCGCATGACGTTCCGCAGCGGCGAACTGACCTTCGAGCTGAACCATGGCCGCGGCGAGACCGACGACGCCACGTGGACGTGGATCCCCGAACGGAAGATCCTGGCGCCGGGTGACCTCTTCATCTGGGCCGCGTCGAACGCGGGCAACCCGCAGAAGGTGCAGCGCTTCGCCGGCGAGTGGGCGGCGGCGCTGCGCACGATGACCGCGCTCGGCGCCGAGACGATGATCCCCGGCCACGGTCTGCCGATCTTCGGCGCCGACCGCATCCGCACGGCGCTCACCGACACCGCCGACCTGCTCGACTCGCTGGAGACGCAGGTGCTGGCGCTGATGAACGCCGGCGCGCCGCTGGACCGCGTGCTGCACGAAGTGAAGATGCCGGAGCACCTGCTCGCGAAGCCGTACCTGCGGCCGGTGTACGACCACCCGCAGTTCATCCTGCGCAACATCTGGCGCCTCTACGGCGGCTGGTACGACGGCGAGCCCGACAACCTGCTGCCGGCGCCCCGCGCCGAGCAGGCGCGCGAGTGGGTGTCGCTGGCCGGCGGGCTCGACAAGGTGCTCGCGCGCGCGTCGGCGCTGAAGGCCGAGGGCAACCTGCGCCTCGCCTGTCACATCGTCGAGTTCGCCGTGCTGGCGGAGCCGTCATCGAAAGAAGCGCACGCCGTCCGAGCCGAGGTCTACGCCGCCCGCTCGAAGCTGGAAGAGTCGTCGATGTCGCGCAACATCCTCAACCACGCCGCGCTCGCCAGCGAGCAGGGCAAGCGCGACCTGGCGGGCGAGTACTGAGTCGCGCGAGCGATCTCGCCGAGCTCCGGACGAAACGAATGGGCCATCGCATGATGGCCCATTCTCGCCCTTCGGTACCGGGCAGTCCTGCGTTTCGACCGGCGGCTACGGACAGGCACTCACATTGTTGAGGAAGAGATTCGCCATCGCCGTCAGGTCGAGAATCGTGATGGCGTTGT
>JBBTPG010000196.1:0-3579 GCA_038066315.1 Chloroflexota bacterium
ACCGACACGTTACGTCCCCACCCCGTGCCGCCCCTCGCCCGACGCGAACCGCGCGGCGCCGCCCTGCGCTTCAAAGATCACGCCGCGCCCTAGCGCCGCCTCGATCGCGAGGCCCTCCGCGAGCGGCTTGCCCAGCCCGTCGTACACCGCCTGGCGGTCCGCGAGCACGCACGCGCGCGGATACGCCGCGATCTGCTCCGCCAGCGCCAGCGCCGCCGGCAAGGCGCCGCCCTCGGGCACGACACGCGTCACCAACCCCATCGCCATCGCCTCCTGCGCGTCCACGAGACGCCCGCTCAGGATCAGGTCCAGCGCGCGCCCCAGCCCGACGATGTGCGGCAGCCGCTGCGTCCCGCCGTCGATCAGCGGCACGCCCCAGCGGCGCTCCAGGCACCCGAACTGCGAGCCTGCGCCCGCGATGCGCACATCGCACCAGCACGCGATCTCCAGCCCGCCCGCGACGCAGTACCCGTCGATCGCCGCGATCGTCGGCTTCGGCGATTGCAGCCGCGTGAATCCCATCGGCCCTTCCGGCGCCGTCACCGGATTGCTCATCGCCTTCAGGTCCGCGCCCGCGCAGAACGCCTTGCCGCCGGCACCCGTCACGACCAGCACCGCCGCGTCGTCGTCCGCGACGAACTCGAAGTAGCGCGCGCGCAACGCCGCCGCCGTCGCGCCATCGACGGCGTTCCGCCGCTCCGGCCGGTCGATCGTCAGCACCGCCGCCGCCCCGACGCGTTCGTACAGCACACTCATGCCGAACAGCGTACCGCCGCCGCGCCCACAGACAAGCGCGATGCACCGTCGCGTCCGATTGTTCCGCGAGGTTGCATTGGAGCCAGCCGCGCACCTCACCCCCCGGCCCCCTCTCCACGTCGTGGAGAGGGGGAGCTGAATCGGGGTTGTGTACTGGCTTCGCTGGTGACTTGGGCGTCGCCCATCGTGTTAGTCCCCCTGTATCTCCACGGCATACAAGGGGTGGCCGATCGAAGAGTCGCCGAAGGAGGCAGGCCGGCCCGCTCGCCGTGGCGGGGGTGAGGTGCTCGCAACAGAAAAGGCGCCCCGCACGGGCGCCTCCACTGCAAACTGTAAACTGTGAACTACAGACTACGAACTACGAACTGCGAACTATCCCCCCTGAAACGGCGGCCTCGGCGGCCCTGGAGGCCCCTCACTGCCGGGCGGCCGCCGATCGCGCAGACCACCGTCCGCGCTGCGAGCCGGCCCGCCGTTCCCGCCACCGCCGCCAGGGCGCCGGTCGCGACCGCCCCCACCACCGTAACCACCACCGCCGCCGCCACCGCGAGGCGGTCCGCCGCGACCGCCACGATCGCCGCCGCCGCCACGTCCGCCGCGGTCACCACCGCGATCGCCGCCACCCGGGCCGCCACGCGCACCGCGCTCAGCCGCCTGCCGCGCGACGACCGCCGCCACGTCCGTCTCACCCGCCAGCACCGCGCGCCGCGACAGGTTGATCCGGCCCATCGAGTCCACCTCGGTCACCATCACCTGCACTTCATCGCCGATGTTGACCACGTCCTCCACCGACGGCACCCGGAAGTCCGCCAGCTCAGAGATGTGTACCAGTCCGTCCTTGCCCGGCGCGATCTCCACGAACGCGCCGAAGTTCATGATCCGCGCCACGCGGCCCGTGTAGATCTGGCCGACCTCCACGTCCTTGGTCATCCCTTCGATGATCGAGATCGCCCGCCGCGCCGACTCTTCGTCCGTGCCACCGATGAACACCGAACCGTCGTCTTCGATGTCCACGGAGCAGCCCGTCTCTTCGATGATCGACCGGATCACGCGCCCGCCCGGGCCAATCACCGTGCCGATCTTCGATGGGTCGATCTGCAGGCGGTACATCCGCGGCGCGTACGGAGACATCTCCTTACGCGGCTCCGAGATCGCCTCCATCATCTTCCCCATGATGTGCATGCGGCCCTCGCGCGCCTGCGCGACGGCGTTTTTCAGCACCTCCATCGGGATGCCCTGGATCTTGATGTCCATTTGCAGCGCCGTGATGCCCTTCTCGGTCCCGGCGACCTTGAAGTCCATGTCGCCCATCGCGTCTTCCAGGCCCGCAATGTCGGTCAGCACCTTGTAGTTGCCGTCCGCACCCATGATCAGGCCCATCGCCACACCCGCGACCGGCGACTTGATCGGCACGCCCGCATCCATCAGCGACAGAATCGTGCCGCATGCGCTCCCCATCGACGTGCTGCCGTTGCTCGAAAGCACCTCCGACACCACGCGGATCGTGTACGGGAAGTCCTCGACGCTCGGCAGCACCGGCGACACCGCGCGCTCCGCGAGCGCGCCGTGGCCGATCTCGCGGCGGCCCGCGCCGCCCATCCGCCCCGTCTCACCCACCGAGTACGGCGGGAAGTTGTAGTGGTGCATGAACCGCTTGCTCTCGATCGGCGAAAGCGTGTCCAGCCGCTGCGCATCACCCACACCGCCGAGCGTCGTGACGCTCAGCACCTGCGTCTGCCCGCGCGTGAACAGCCCCGTCCCGTGGACGCGCGGCAGCACCCCCACCTGGCACCAGATCGGCCGCACTTCCGCGGACTTCCGCCCGTCCGGCCGCCGGTCGTCGTTCAGGATCGACTCGCGCACCGTCTTCTTGATGAACGCGTCCAGCGCCTCGCCGACAGCTTTCTCGGTGTACTCCGTGCCATACTTCTCGACCAGCCGCGCCTTGTGCACGTCCAGCGAACCCTGCCGCTCGTCTTTCGCCAGCGCCAGGAACTCCTCGACGTTGCCCGCCAGATCGGCGAACACCAGCTTCTTCAGCTCGTCCGGCACCGCGACCGGCGTGAACTCCCACTTCACCGGCTTCAGCGCCGCGACGATCTCTTCCTGCAGCTCGATCAGGATCTGGTTCTGCTGCTGCGCGAACTCCATCGCGCCCAGGATGATCTCCTCCGGCGCTTCGCTAGCGCCGGCTTCGACCATCATGATCGCGTCCTTCGTGCCCGCGACGACGATGTCGATCAGGCTCTCGTCAAGCTGCTGGTACGTCGGGTTCACGACGTACTTGCCGTCGATGTACCCCACGCGCACCGACGACACCGGCCCCGCGAACGGGACGTCCGAGATCGACAGCGCCGCCGACGCGCCGACCGTGCCCAGCACGTCCGAGGCGTTCTCCTTGTCCACGGCCATCACCGTGATGACGACCTGCACCTCGTTGCGCATGCCCTTCGGGAAGAGCGGGCGCAGCGGCCGATCCGTCAGCCGCGCGCTCAGGGTCGCCTCTGTCGAAGGCCGCGCCTCGCGCCGGAAGAACGAGCCGGGGATCTTGCCCGCGGCGTACATCTTCTCTTCGAAGTCGATCGTCAGCGGGAAGAAGTCCATGCCAGGACGAGGCGTCCGCGCCATCGTCGCCGTACACAGCACCACCGTGTCGCCGTAACGAACCCAGACCGCGCCGCCGGCGAGTCCGGCCACGCGCCCGTGCTCGATCGTCAGCGTCTTCCCGCCGAGTTCTCTTGTGAATGTCTTGATATCAGGTCCAGCCATGGATTGAGGATCCTCCGTCCTTCTTGGGTGAACGGGCCCGTTGTAGGCCCGGGT
>JBBTPG010000197.1:0-16014 GCA_038066315.1 Chloroflexota bacterium
AGGCCCGAACCTTCCGGCAACGCACCGGTGATGATCGTGTCCTTGATCATCTCGTCGGCGAGCGCTTCCTCGTCGATCAGCGTGTTGCCGTTGCGGGCGTAGCCGTTGTTGAAGGAGTAGCGCTCGTAGAGGTCGTCGAGGCGGCGTTCCACGCCGGCGCCGTCCTTGTAGGTGACGAAGTTGCGCGCCTTCGCGCGGCGTGCGACGGCCTGGCTCAGCATCCCGAAGATCTCCAGCTCCGACTTCGCCTCGTCGATCGGCTCGACGACCTTATCGCAGAAGGTGAGGTTGAGCGTGTGGGTGCTGGGGATGCCGAAGCTGATCTTCTCGTACTGGGCGGCGATCGGCAGCGCGTAGTCGGACTCGAGCGCGGTCGCGCTCATGCGGTAGTCCAGGGTCGCGATGGTCTTGAGCTTGGGCCACAGGTGCTTGACGAGCATCTTGCGGCCGCCGCGCGTGCGGCGGAGCGCGTTGCCGCCGCACTCGATGAAGACGCGCGGCTCGACGGCCTTGCCGGGGACGCCCGCCCACCAGCCGCGCTTCAGCGCTTCGTTGTAGTAGCTGTCGAAGGTGCGCGGCATCGACTCGTCGTGCCAGCTCGCCTGGTTCCAGTTCTTCTTGAAGCCGGCGTGGTTGTACCAGAGGAAGACCGGCGGCACCCAGCCCGTGGCGCCGTTGTTGGCCGACCGCTTGGTGAACTCGATCGTCGCCATCTCCTGCGTCATCGTCGGATCTTCGGCGCGCACGCCCGCGACGAACGACTGGTAGCCGTTGTAGAGCATCTTTGTCATCTCTGGTCCCGCGGCCGGCTTTGCCATGGACATGAACCAGCCGTCGAACAGCGCGGCAACCCATGCCTGAACGCCGGTGCCCTTGCGGCCCCAGTTGCCGGTAAGGGCGAGCAGCAGGAGCTGCGAGCGCTCGATGAGATCGCCGTGGTAGTACTTGCCCGCGTTGTTGAGGCTGCCGAGCGTCTTCGTGCGGCCGCGTGCGACTTTGCGCGCGAGCTCGCGGATCGTGCCGGCATCGACGCCGCAGATCGCGGACGCCTTCTCCGGCGTGTAGTCCTTCAGCCGGGCGACCATGCGCCCGTAGACGGGGCTGGCGGTGATCTTCGAGCCGTCCTTGAGCGTCACGCTGACCTTGCCGGTGAGCGCGGGATCGACCTTGCCCAGCTTGAGCGTGTCGCGCGGCGCCGGCGCGATCGCCTTCGTCTTCGCATCGAGCCAGAAGAACTGCTCCGCGTGGCCGCCTTCTTTCAGGTCGGCCTCGACGAGGAGGCGCTCGTTGTCGTCGCGCACGAGCAGCGGCAGATCGGTCTGGTCCTTCACGAACTTCTCGTGTACCAGGCCTTCTTCGATGACCGCGGCGGCCATGCCGAGCGCGAACGCGGCGTCGGTGCCGGGCTTGACGCCGACGTAGTAGTCCGCGTGCATGGCGGACGGCGAGTAGTCGGGCGCGACCGTGACGATGGTGGCGCCGCGGTAGCGCGCCTCGGTGATGAAGTGCTGATGCGGGATACGCGTGTAGGCAGGGTTCGAGAACCAGATGAAGAAGACGTCAGCGTGAAACCAGTCGTCGGTGCTGCTGACGGGGTCGAACTTGCCGTACGTCAGGTAGTGCCCTGGCGAGAAGTCGTTCATCTCGGCGTTGAGGTCGGTGGTGAGGCCGCCGATCTGGCCGAAGAAGCGCCCGCGCGCGGTGGCGCCCCACGTGCTCATGTTGCAGCCGGAGAGCGCGATCATCGACTCGGGACCCTGCTCCTGGATCGCGTCGATGATGCCGTCGGCGATCTCGTCGCAGGCCTGATCCCACGAGATCTGCTCCCACTTGCCGGAGCCGCGATCGCCGATGCGCTTCTGCGGGTGGCGCAGGCGCTCGCCGCCGGTGAGGGTGTGGCTCCAGCCAGCGCCCTTCTGGCAGCCCATGGGGTTCATGTCGGGGACGCCGGCCTCGATGACGGGCAGCGTGCCGGCCTGTTCCTCCCAGGCGATCTTGTCGTCGCGCAGGTAGACACGATACGGGCAGTTGCCCGGATAGCAGTCAATGCAGTGGCTAGCCCAAACGGCCCGGTCGAACTTAAGCCGGTCACGGTGGCGAACCTCGGTGACCGACCCGCGCGTTGCCGGCTGCTTGGCCTTCGTCGCGGTTGCCATATGATGCCTCCCACGAGGCCGGGTACGAGTACTGTGCGTTGCGCCGGTGGCATGCGGCAAGGGCCGGAACGCCACTGATGGGGGCCGAATGGCACGTGGGCCTACCGTCGGCTGGCCGGGCCGCCGCGACGATCGGCCCTAGTCGCGGCAGGGCCGCCGGCGTGATAGTGACCGCACGATGGCACCGATTATTCGCTTCATCGGCAGATCAGGATCCGGCAAAACGACCCTCCTCAGCGATGTCGTGCGGCTGCTGTGCGCCGAAGGCCTGCGCGTCGCCGCGTTCAAACATTCGCACCATCGTGTAGACCTGGACCGCAAGGGCAAGGATTCGTTCCGCTTCGCCGACGCGGGCGCCACGTTCGTCACGGTCGTCTCGCCGGACAAGCTCGCAACGTTCGAGGCGACGTCGATGCGGCCCGGCCTGCTGAAGCTGGCTGGCCGCGTCGGCTCCGAAATCGACGTCATCCTTGCCGAAGGCTTCCACGACGTCGCTACGCCCTACTTCCTCTTGCTCGCGCCGGGCCTGGATGACGACCGCTCGCCGGATCTCGAGCCCGGCGAGCGCCTCGGGGTCATCGCCGGGCGTGCGAGCGACACGGCCGGCACGCGGTACGACCGCGACGACGCGGCGGGAATCGTGCGCCGCATCGTCGGCTGGCTGCACGCGCAGGACGATCGAGACACAGAGCTGGAGCGGGCGCTGCGCGCGGCCGAAGCGTTCCACGGGCACCTCTGCCCGGGGCAGGTGCTGGGCGTGCGCCTGGCGCTGCTGGGGTGCCGCGCCGTCGGCCTGCCGGACCCGCGCGCGTCGAAGAAGCTGATCACGTGGGTGGAGATCGACCGCTGCGGCGCCGACGCCGTGCAGACGGTCACCGGCTGCAAGCCGGGCAAGCGCACGCTGAAGATCGTCGATTACGGCAAGCTCGCGGCGACGTTTCTGAACACGGAGACAGGCGCGGCGGTGCGCGTCGTCGCGTGCGCCGGCTCGCGCGAGCGGGCGGCAGCGCTGTATCCGCACCTCGAGCGGCGCGACGCCCAGATGACCGCGTATCGAACGCTGCCCGAGGAGGAGCTGTTCACCGTGCAGGCCGTATCCGTGACGCTCGGCGAGTACGACCGGCCCGGCAAGCCGGCAATGCGCGTGGTCTGCACCATCTGCGGCGAAGAGGTGAACGACAACCGCCACGTCGATGGCGACGACGGTCCGCTGTGTCGCGCGTGCGCGGGCGGCGCGTACTACGCGTCAGCCGTCGAGCGGACGGAGGCGAACCTGCCATGGTGAAGGCCGCGCGTGTCTCGGCTTCGGGCGATGCGCTTCTCGATCCGCAGGGCGAGGCATGGCGCAGCCTGGGGAGGGAGCGCATCCAACTGCTGGCGACGCCGCTCACGCTGCAGCCGTCGGAGTACGTGCAGACGAAGTGGGCGGCGCTGAAGCACGGCGAAGCGAAGGAGATTCGCGTCGCCGCGGCGCACAACGCCCAGGCGATCTACTTTCGCCTCGAGTGGGACGACGCAACGGACGACGGCCGCCCGAACGACACGGCGGACTTCCCCGATCAGGCCAGCGTGATGCTGCCGATCAAAGCGGACGCCCTGATCGAGCAGATGGGCGAGCGGTACAAGCCGGTCAACATGTGGCTCTGGCGCGCCGACGTCGAGACGCCGTACTACGTGACGGCGGCGGGGCGCGGCACGGCGAATCGGCATGCGGACTCGCCGCTGAGCGGCCGCGGCGCCTGGCGCGATGGAACGTGGTCGGTCGTGATCAGCCGCCCGTTCCACGTCAAGCTTCCGTCCGAGTTTGTGGTGCCTCTGGCGCCGGGTGTCGTGCACAAGTGCACGTTCGCGGTGTGGCAGGGATCGAACAAGGAGCGCGGGGGGCTGAAGGCATACGGCCCGGTCTGGCAAACACTGGAGATCGAAGCATGACGACGAGCACGACCGCACCGCCCACGCCGGCCATCGACGAGCCGACCGCCGCCCGATCCGAGATCTACGGCCTGCTCGCCGACGCGCTCGAGTTCCCGACCCGCGACTTCCACGTGAAAGTCGAAGCGCGCGTATTCCGCGACGAAGTCGAGGCGCTGCTGGGTGCGCTTCCGTATGAGGTGAACGCCGCGAGCGCCATCGCGGGGCTGGCCGACGCCGGCGACTACGTGCCGTTCCAGGGCGACTACATCCGCCTCTTCGATGTGGGTGCGGTGCGCCCCCCGTGCCCGCTGTACGACGGCGAGTGGGGCGGCTCGCGCAAGCACGCGATGGAGGAAGTGCTGCGCTTCTATCGCTTCTTCGGCATGAAGCTCGATGCGGGAACGCACGACCTGCCGGACCACGTGACGATCGAGCTGGAGTTCATGAAGGTGCTCACCTTCATCGAGGGCCTCGCCAGCACGCGCGGCGGCGATACGCTGCCGGTCTTCCGCGCCGAGCGCGATTTCCTGCAGCGGCATCCGGCGCGCTGGTGGCCGATGCTCGAGCGCAAGCTCGCAGGGCACGAGGCGCCGCCGTTCTACGCCAGCCTGGTGGCCATCGTCGGCGGCGTGCTCGCGACCGACCTCGCGTACGTGAAGGCTGCGATCGTGAGCGCGCCGCCCGCCGCGTGACGCGCGATCACCGCGGCTACGCCGCCGGCTCTTTCGGCGGCCGCATCGACACCGGCACCTTGAGGAACGCGTAGGTCTGCGCCGTGAACAGCGGCCGCGACCACTTGACGCCGATCTTCAGACGCCGTTTGAGCATCTCCGCATACGGATTCGCGACCGCGATCAGCGTCTCCGTCTGCAGCTTCAGCGGTCCCGTGATCCTGCCGTCGAGATCAGCATCGAAGCCGTCCTTGATGGTGATACCGTCGCCGCCGAACACAAGCGTCACCAGCGCTTCGGGATCGGTCGAGTGGAGGCCGAGCTTGCCGCGGATCTTGCTCGCCACGGTGACCTTCGCGGGATCGCCCTCCACGATGCCTTCGATGTGCTGTTTCAGCAGCTTCGCGAAGATGTTCGCCTGCTCCTCGCCATCTGCGAGTGTGATCCGCAGCGCAGACGCCTGCGCCTCGCTGATCCCCACGGTCATCGTCTGGTTCATGAACTGGCTCCGTTCGTGCTCGCGGCGGGGACTTTCTCGATCTGGACCCTTTGCGCACGCGGTGTGTGGCTCGGCTGGCCCAGGATGGGGCGGAAGCTCAGGTGCCCGTAGCCGCCGAGCAAGTGCAGCGGCTTGAAGGCGCCTGTAACGATGTTCTGGCTGCTGTTCCAGCCCGCGAACTGGTACGGCTCCCACGCGTGATAGATGATCGCCTGCCCGGGCTGCACGGCCGGCGACGGCTTCACGTGCACCAGATAGTGGCCGATCTCGTTGGAGACGCGCACGAGGTCGTGGTCGCGGATGTCGCGGTCCATTGCGTCGCGCTCGCTCATGTACAGGACGGGCTCGCCGCGCTGCAGGTTGAGCAGCGTCTTGTTGGCGCGGAAGATCGCGTGGATGCTGTGGCGCGTGTGGCCGCCCGTCACCTCGATCGGATAGTCGCCGCCGCTATTCGGGTTCTCCTTGTGTACGGGCAGCGCCTCGCCCGCGTCGATGTACCACGGGTGGTCCAGGTAGAACTGCTGCCGGCCGGTCAAGGTCGGCCAGGGCTCTTTGCCTTCGACGAACCACTTGAGGGGCGCCAGCGCGTCGTCGTCCTGGAGGTCCGAACAGATCGCGGTGATCGGGCCGTAGCTGCCCGCCGACTTGACGTGCATCGCCCCTTTCTCCGCTATCTCGGCCCACGTCGTGCCGGCCAGCGGCTGCGACATGCTGATCGAGACGTTCAGCGCCTTCTCGGCGTCGCCCTCCTCGAACTCGCCGTTCAAGCTCCAGTCGTTGTAGATGCGCGTGAGGTCGTGCGGTATGCCCAGCTTATCGGTGTACGGCGTCTCTTCGCGCTGGATCGCGCGCTCCTGGATCTTCTTCGCGAGGCGCGCCATGATGTCGAACTCCGCCAGCGATTCGTACAACGGCTCGACGGCCTTCTCGCCGACGCAGATGTAGGGTACGAGCGACTGCGTGAACTTGATGCCGGATTTCTCGTGCCAGCCGGCGGCGGGCAGGATGATGTCGGCCTGCATGGCCGAGCTGGACATGCGGAACTCCCACACCGCGATCATCTCGAGCTCCTCCCAGAGGTTCTCGCGGATGATGTGCGGCGCGGGCCAGCGACGAAGCGGATTCATGCTGGTGAAGAGCAGCATCTTCGGCTTCGGCCCGACGGGCATCCAGTTGTTGTCGAACGCCTCCTTCGCGTACTCGGCGACGGTCTTGGGCAGCGCGGGATCGTGGAAGGCCATGTTATCGACGACCTTGCGATAGCCGGCATCATGCGCGTACAGGTAGGCGATCGTGGGGGCGCTGCTGGACAGCAGCTTGGGGGCCATGGTCTTCATGACCTTCTCAATGTCGCGCACCTTCGGGCGTTCGCCGGGCGCCGCGGCCTGCCCGATCATCCCGAGCTGGCCCTTGTCGTAGCTCAGCGGCATGTTCCACCAGGCGCCGATGCGCAGGCCGCCGCCCTGCTTGCCCGTGTGGCCGGCAAGCGCGGAGATGAGGATCATCGAGCGCTGGAAGAGATCCATGTGGTAGTGCTTGCAGGCGCCCCACGACGCGAAGATGGATGCCGCCTTGGCGTTCGCGTAGCCGCGCGCGACCGTGCGGATGGTATCGGCGTGCACGCCGGTAATCGCCTGCACCTTCTCGGGCGTGTAGTCCGCGAGGAGCGCCTGCAGCCGCTCCCACACCGGGCGCACGGTCACCGCGGCGCCGCTTGCGAGCGTCACCTTATGGGCGCCTTCGAGCGCGGGCCGCAGGTCGCCGAGCGCGATGCTCGCCGTCGCGTGGCCTTGCGAGCCGGGCGCTTCCGTCATCGCGTTCGCGGCGACGTCCCAGACGTAGAAGATCTCCTCGCTGCCGCCATCGACGACGTCCGACTGGCGCAGGAAGCGCGCGTCGTCATCGCGGACGAGGAACGGCAGGTCGGTCTGCTCGCGGACGTATTCGTCCTTGTACAACTTCTCATCGATGATCACCTTCGCCATACCCAGGGCGAACGCCGCGTCGGTGGCGGTGCGGAGATTCACCCAGGTGTCGGCGTGCATCGCCGTCGGGTTGTAGTCCGGCGCGACGATGACGATCTGCGCGCCGCGATAGCGCGACTCGAGCATGAAGTGCGCGTCGGGGATGCGCGTGTAGGCGGGGTTGCCAAGCCAGATCATGATGTAGTCGGAGTTGCAGTAGTCGTCCGACGTGCCATCGGCGTTGAAGAGGCCCCATGTCTGGATGGCGCCCATCGGCAGGTCGCCGACGCTCGCCCATTCGTCGAGCGAGGTGGTGCCGACGAGTGAGGTCAGGCGGAACTGTGCGGGCGTGCCGGGCCCGAAGTCGATGTTCGTCGTGCCCATGTCGTAGATGATCGCCTCGGGGCCATCGCTGCCGACGACGTCGAGGACCTTGTCGGAGATCTCGGTGAGCGCTTCGTCCCACGAAATGCGCTCCCACTTCCCGGAGCCTCGCGGGCCGACGCGGCGCATCGGGTACTTGATGCGCGTGGCATCGTACATCAGGTCGTTGTAGACCATGCCCTTCTGGCAGCCGCGCGGGTTGAAGTCGGGGAGATGGTCGCCCGACGCCTCGTAGATCGCGTTCTGCTCTTCGCGCCAGACGATGCCGTCCTTCACGAAGAGGTTGAGCGTACAGGCGGCGATGCAGTCAGCCTGATTGCACGTGCCCTTGACCACGCGGTCCCACGACCACTGGTCGCGGTAGAGCGCCTCGGTCGAGGCGTAAGGCTCACCGATGCTCGGATTGGTATCGGCCGGGGTGAGCCGGCGGAGGGGGGGCGCGGCGGTGGCGGCGGATGGTTGGGCGCGCGGAACCATGGCTCCTCCAAAGAAAGGCGAAGCCGGGGTCTGTCGCAAGTATCGCTCCGACGGCGTCGGGCCGATAAGGGCCGTCCGGCCCCCTTCGGCCGGGCCACACCGCACTTCACGCCCCCCTCTCCCGGGACTATCGTCCTCGTCATGGTCGTTCGGTCGCCAACCAGGCAGCGCGCAGACCCGGGCCGTTTGGACCATGCGGCTCAGGCCATCCGGCTCTGCCGCTGTTAATCTAGCAATTGCTAGATTAAGCGCACCTTTGGAGCCGATCCCAAGCAAGAGAGGGAGGCATGGCACAGACGACCACCCGCACCCGGAAGGCGGCCGCCAACGGCCGCGGCACCAGCGCCATCGCGCCGCCTGCAGCGGCCGGCCGTACCCCGAGACCGGACGAGGAACGGTATCGAGAGCAGATCAAGTGGTCGAAGTGGACCTGGGGCAGCCACTGCGTCGACTGCTACCCGAGCAACTGCCCGTTCCGCGTCTACGTCGGCAAGGACGGGGAGGTCTGGCGCGAAGAGCAGTCGGGGACGTACGACACCGTCGAAAAGGGCGTGCCGGACTTCAACCCCTCCGGCTGCCAGAAGGGCGTCTCCTGGCACAAGCTGCTCACCGGCAAGGAGCGCGTGCTCAAGCCGCTCAAGCGCGCGGGCGCCCGCGGCGAGGGCAAGTGGCAAGAGGTCTCCTGGGACCAGGCGCTGGGCGAGATCGCCGACCACATCATCGACGCCGTGCAGGAGCAGGGACCGGAGTCCGTGATCCGCATCGGCGAGCCGGCCGAAGGCGGCACGCAATCCCTCATCTACGGCAGCGCCGTCGTCAACCACATCGGTGGCACCGTCACCGACGTCCAGGCCGAGATCAACGACTTCTCGCCCGGCATCTACATCACGTTCGGCAAGTTCGACCCGGCCGCCAGTTGCGACGACTGGTTCCACACGGACCTGATGCTCTGCTGGCAGATCAATCCTGCCTACACCTCCATCCCGTGGCACCACTTCATCTCCGAGGGCCGCTACCGCGGCGCCGAGGTCGTGGTGATCGCGCCGGACTTCAACCCGACCGCGCCGCACGCCGACTACTACGTGCCGGTGCGGATCGGTGCCGACGTCGCGCTCGCGAACGCGATGTGCCAGGTGCTGATCGAGGAGAACCTCGTCCACTGGAACTTCGTGAAGGAACAGACGGACCTGCCGCTGCTCGTGCGCCTCGACAACCAGCGCTTCCTGCGCGCCAGCGACGTCGACGGCGGCCGCGACGACCAGTTCTACTGGTTCGACGAGAAGGCCGGCGAGATCGTCGAAGCGCCGCGCGGCACGCTCGCGCTCAAGCGCCGCAGCCCCGCGCTGGAAGGCGTGTACAAGGCCAAGCTCAAGGGTGGCAAGACCGTCAAGGTGACGCCGGCCTTCGCGTTGCTCAAGAAGATGCTCGACGAGCAGTACACGCCGGAGAAGGCGCAGGAGTTGAGCGGCACCAATCCGGAGCTCGTGCGCACCATCGCGCGCAAGGCGGCGAAGAAGCGCACCCGCATGCTGATGGGCTGGAACTCCGGCAAGTACTACCACGGCGATCTCATGGAACGCTCCATGATGCTGGTGCTGGCGCTGACCGGAAACTGGGGCAAGAAGGGCACGGGCGCCCGCTCGTGGGCCGTGGGCATGTTCGACGGCCAGTGGATTGCGCCGAACAAGCCTGTCCCGGGGCAGGAGATCACGAAGGCGATTTTGGCGGGCCAGGACGCGATGTACGCGGAGCTCCTGAAGGAAGACCCGACGATGACGCCTGAGATCATGGGGCATGAGATGGCGTACCGGGGCGCGGCGATGGGCGGCATGGTACCGCCGGCGTTCTTCTGGTACTACCACTGCGGCTACAAGGAGATCTGGAACAAGAAGACCTGGGGCGACGTCGGGATGAAGCGCTCGTTCGACGAGTACTTCAACGAGGCGATCGACAAGGGCTGGTTCACCGGCACCATGCAGCCCGCCAAGACGCAGGAGCCGCGCGTCATCTTCGAGGTCGGCTCCAACCTGCTGCGGCGCCAGCGCGGCGGCCAGAACATGCTGCTCAAGAACCTCTGGCCGAAGCTGAGCTGCATCATCACCATCGACACGCGCATGAACACGACGGGCATGTGGTCGGACTACGTGCTTCCCGCCGCGCACCACTACGAGAAGCCCAACTTCTGCTACTCGACACCGCACATCATGCACCTGACGTACTCCGGCCGTGCCGTGCCGCCCCGCGGCGAGTCCAAGGAGGAGTTCGAGATTGCGGTCGAACTCTCGAAGAAGATCGAGCAGCGGGCAAAGGCGCGGAAGTTCGTCGAGTACACCGACGCCCACGGCATGCCGCGCCGGCTCGACGACCTGGTCAGCAAGATCACGATGAACGGCTACTTCGACAGCTCCGAGAAAGTGCTGGACGAGATGGTGCGCGATAGCGTCGTGATGGGCAACCTGCCGGAGGGCACCACACTCGACACGTTCAAGGAGAAGGGCTACGTCCGCTTCAAGGACTGGGGCGTGTCGCCGATGGCGATCGGCCAGGCATCCGACATCAAGGACGACGAGACCCACGCGCCGTTCCGGTGGCACGTCGAGAAGAAGGTCGTCTTCCCCACGCTGACCCGGCGCGCGCAGTTCTACATCGACCACGACTGGTTCCTGGAGGCGGGCGAAGAGTTTCCCGTGCACAAGGAGACGCCGGCACAGGGCGGAGACTACCCGTTCCACCTGACGAGCGGCCACCCGCGCTGGTCGATCCACTCGATGAACATGACGAACAAGATCATGCTCAACACGCACCGAGGCCACCCGTTCTGCTACATCAACACGACCGATGCGGAGGTGCGCGGCGTCGCCGACGACGAGGTGGTCGAGCTGTACAACGACATGGGCAGCATCAAGGTGGCGCTGCGCGTCGCGCCGTCGGTGCGGCCTGGCCAGCTCATCATCTACAACGGGTTCGAGCCGCTCCAGTTCGAGAACTGGTACGACCCGGCGAACATCGAGCCGGGCATGGTGAAGTGGCTCGCCTTCGCAGGCGGCTACGGCCACCTCCGTTACCGCGGCATTCACTGGCAACCGGTGCCCATCGACCGGGCCATCCGGCTCGATGTGCGGAAGATCAGCGTAGCGTCGGAAAAGGAGGCAGTGTGAGCATGCGCGCGAAGAGGATCCCGGACGCGAAGGCTCTGCTCGACCCCAGTGCGAAGGCCTGGGGCAAGATCGACCGCGAGGTCGTGGAGTTGGGCGGCATGCCGATCCATCTCCAGACGTCACGGTACGTGCGGACCGTCTGGGCAGACAAGCTCGTGGGGAAAGTGAGAGCCGTGTCGGTGCAAGCCGCGCACGACGGCGAGCGCCTCGCGATCCACCTGGAGTGGAACGACGACACGGAGAACAAGGAGTTCGCGGAACGGCAGTTCCCGGACGGGGCCGCCGTGGTGTTTCCGAGCAACGGCGACGCCTCGCTGGTGACGCTGGGCGCCCCGGACGCGAAGGTCAACGCCTGGTACTGGCGTGCGGACCTAGAGGACGGCGAGAACCTGGTCGCCCAGGGCCTGGGCACCGACACACCAACGAAGGACACGCCGATCGCCGGGCGAGGCGTCTGGAATGACGGCCGCTGGTCGGTCGTGGTCAGCCGCGCGCTGAAAGCGAAAGGCGCGGACAACGTGAAGCTCACGCCAGGGAAGACCGTCAAGGCCGGCTTCACAGTGTGGGAAGGCAGCAACCGAGAGCGTGGCGACCTGCGTTCGTACTCGCGCCAGTGGCGTGAGCTGGCGTTAGAGGCATAGGAGGAGAATGGCCATGGCGAAGAACGGACAGACAGCGGGCGCCAAGGCGGCCATCGCTCACCGGCCGCAAAACCAGGTGGCGATGGTCTTCGACCTCAACAAGTGCATCGGCTGCCAGACGTGCTCGGTGGCGTGCAAGACGTTGTGGACGCGCGACGAGGGCACGGACTATCAGTGGTGGATGACCGTCAACACGCAGCCCGGGCGCGGCGCCCCCAAGGACTACGAGCAGATGGGCGGCGGCTACCGCGAGGGCGTGCCCCAGGAGGGCGTGTTGCCCACGCGCGAAGAGTTCGGCGGCGGCTGGGACTTCAACTACGACGAGGTGTTCTACCAGGGCAAGGGCAACACGGTACACCTGCAGCCCTTGGGCAAGAAGCCGACGTGGGGGCCGAACTGGGACGAGGACCAGGGCGCCGGCGAGTACCCGAACGCCTACTACTTCTACCTGCCACGCCTGTGCAACCACTGCACGCGGCCGTCATGCGTCGAGGCATGCCCGCGGGCAGCGATGTACAAGCGGCCCCAGGACGGCATCGTGCTGCGCGACGAAGAGAACTGCCGCGGCCTGCAGTTCTGCGCGGAGGCGTGCCCGTACAAGAAGATCTACTTCAACTACGTGAAGAAGATCAGCCAGCACTGCATCATGTGCTTCCCGCGTCTGGAAGAGGGCGTCGCGCCGGCTTGCGCGCGGCAGTGCCCGGGACGGCTCGTATTCGTCGGCCACCTGAACGACGTCGACCGGCCGATCCACAAGCTGGTGTACGACTGGGAGGTGGCGCTGCCGCTGCATCCGGAGTACGGCACCGAAGCCAACATCTTCTACATCCCGCCGATGAGCCCGTACCGGCTCAAGGAGGATGGCAGCCTGGACACCGAGTCGCCACGCATCCCGATGGAGTACCTCGAGCGGTTGTTCGGCCCGCGCGTACACAAGGCCATGAACACCATGCAGAGCGAACTCAAGAAGGTGCGAAGCGGCGGCAAGTCCGAACTTTTGGACACGCTCATCGTGTACCGCTGGCACACGTTGTTTGAACCATTCTCGCGCGACCCAGTGGAGGTGGGCGGGCCCAAAACAGCTGTGAAGCGTTAACGACAATTTGGTTTGAGGCCGGGGTCTGAAGCCCAACCGGCGCCCCTACAGGCGAAGAGATGAGCGAGTGGTCCGCCCAGAACGGCGGTGCCAGCGGACGCCGGTACGGGACGACGGTTGGGCTTCTTTTTATGGACAGGTGACTGATGACGACGCAGGTCAGTCGCAGGACGTTCCTCAAGGGCAGCGGCGCCATGGTCGTCGGCCTCGGCGTCAGCCGCCTGATGCCCATGCCGAACTTTGACCGGACGGTCGCGGCGGCCGCCCGCACCTACTCATCGTTCGAAGACCTCTATCGCCAGAAGTGGACCTGGGACAAGGTGACGTGGGGCACGCACCTCGTCGACTGCTACCCCGGATCGTGCTCCTTTCGCGTGTACACGAAAGACGGCGTCGTCTTCCGCGAGGAACAGGGCGCGCAGTACCCTCAGGTCGAGCGCGGCGTGCCGGACATGAACCCGCGCGGCTGCCAGAAGGGCGCCTGCTTCAGCGAGGTGATGTACGGCGCCGAGCGCATCACCTACCCGATGCGCCGCACCGGCGAGCGGGGCGAGGGGAAGTGGGAGCGCATCACCTGGGACGAGGCGCTGGCGGACATCGCCGATGGCATGATCGACGCAGTGCAGAGCCACGGGCCGGAGTCGATCATCCACGAGTACGGGACGGGCGAAGGCGGCACGGTCCACGGCGCGATCCCGAGCTGGCGGCTGACACGGCTGCTCGGCGGCACGGTGTTCGACAGCAACGCGCTGACGTCCGACTTCAACGTCGGGCTGTACGAGACGTTCGGCAAGTTCCAGTTCGCCAGCTCAATCGACGACTGGTACCACGCCGACCTGATCCTGCTCTGGCACATGAACCCGCTGTACACGCGCATCCCGTCGGCGCACTACATCATGGAGGCGCGCTACAACGGCACGAAGGTCGTGTCGATCGCGCCCGACTACAACGCGTCGACGATCCACGCCGACCTCTACGTGCCGGTGGAGATCGGCACCGACGCCGCGCTGGGGCTGGCGATCGCCAAGATCATCATCGATGACGGCACGTACAACGCCGGGTTCGTGAAGGAGCAGACGGATCTGCCGCTGCTGGTGCGGACCGACACGGGCCGCTACCTGCGCCAGCCGGACATCGACGGCAAGGGGCGCGAAGACCAGCTCTACTTCTGGGACGCTACGAAGAACGCGCTGGCGCGCGCATCGCGCAAGACGCTGCGGCTGGGCGCCATCGACCCCGCGCTCGAGGGCACGCACAGCGTCACGCTGGCCGACGGTTCGACCGTCGATGTGCGGCCGGTGTTCGCGGTGCTGCGCGAGCGCCTCGAGGCGTACACGCCTGAGCTGGCATCGAAGATCACGGGCACGTCGCCCGGCACGATCCGGCGGCTCGCCGGCATGGTGGCGGCGGCGAAGCGCGTACACATCCTGCAGGGGTTCAACACGCCGAAGTACTATCACGGCGACCTGATGGAGCGGTCGATGGCGCTCGTGCTGGCGCTGACCGGCAACTTCGGGCGCCAGGGGACGGGGCTGCGCGGCCACAACAGCAGCCAGTTGGTGATGGCGACCGTGCTGAAAGGGAAGCCCGGGCTTGAAGGCTTCATGGAGATCGCCCAGAACCAGCTGGACATCGAAGAAGAGGCGAGAAAAGAAGACCCGGACCTCTCGCCCGAGATGCTCGCGATCGCCGTCGAGCGCGCGGAAGCGCGCAACAGCTCCCTGACCCCGCTGCAGATGAGCGGCATGCTCATCCCGCCGCACTTCTTCTGGTACTGGCACGCCGGCTACAAGGACGCCTGGAACAACCGCGCATGGGCCGACACCGGCATGAAGCGCACGTTCGACGAGTACTTCAACGAGGCGATCGAGAAGGGCTGGTGGGCCGACGTCATCCAACCGGCCCAGGACCAGACCCCGCAGGTCTTCTTCGGCTCATGCGGCAACACGCTGCGGCGTACGCGCGGCGGCGCAAAGCTGCTGCTGGAGAACGCCTGGCCGAACTTCAAGCTCGTCGTCACTATCGACTACCGGATGAGCGCGACGGCGCGCCAGTCCGACATCTTCCTGCCGGCCGCGGCCTTCTACGAGAAGACGGACTTCCGCTTTCCGACGGCGCATTTGAACTTCCTGGTCTTCACCGACAAGGCCGTCGACCCTCCGGGCGAGGCGAAGCCGGAGTGGGAGATCAACTGGCTGCTGGCGCAGAAGATCGAGGAGCGCGCGAAGGCCCGCGGCATCGATGGTTACAAGGACCGACGCGAACGCACGTTCCATTTCAACGGCCTGCTCAAGCGCTTCTCGATGGACGGCCAGGTCGGGCCGCACGACCAGGACAAGCTCGCCGAGGACCTGATCGATGACACGGTGCGGGCCGGCGCGCTGCCGGAGAAGACGACGCTGGAGACGTTCCGCAAGAAGGGCATCGTCCGCTTCACGCACATCGGCGTCGACGCCGTCGGGCAGAACCAGGCGACGGACATCAAGCCGGACAAGACCGTGAACCCGCTGAGCTGGCACGTGGACGACAAGCTGCCGTATCCGAGCTACGCGCGCCGCATCCAGTTCTACATCGACCACGAATGGTTCCTGGAAGCGGGCGAAGAGCTGCCGGTACACAAGCCGACGCCGAAGATGGGCGGCGACTTCCCGCTGATGATGACCAGCGGCCACTTGCGCTGGTCGATCCACTCGATGTGGGTCGTCAACAAGGTGCTCTCCCGCACGCACCGCGGCCATCCCACGCTCTGCATGAACCCCGAGGATATGCGCGCGCGCGGCATCGCCGACGATGACGAGGTACACGTGCGCAACGACTTCTCGTCGTTCAACGTGCGCACGCGCGCGACGCCGTCGTGCCGGCCGGGCCAGGTGATCATCTACCACGCGTGGGAGCCGTACCAGTTCCCGGGCGGCAAGTCGTACGACATCGCCATCCCCGGCCTGATCAAGTGGCTGCACCTCGCCGGCGGATACGGTCACCTCCGCTACTACCGCTGGAACTGGGTGCCGCAGCAGGTGGACCGGGCGGTGTCGGTGGAAGTGGAGAAGGTGG
>JBBTPG010000198.1:0-1115 GCA_038066315.1 Chloroflexota bacterium
GCGACGGGGGTGTACGGCACGAAGCTGCTCGCCGACCTCGGCGCGGACGTCATCCGCGTCGAGCCGCCGGACGGCGATCCGCTGCGCGATATCGGGCCGTTCTGGCACGACGAGTGCGCGGCGGACCGCAGCCTGAGCTTCTTCCATCTCAACACGAACAAGCGCAGCATCACGCTCGACTTCACGAAGCCGGAGGGGCGCGCGCTGTTCGAGAAACTGGTCGCGACGGCGGACGTCGTCGTCGAGACGTACGAGCCGGGCTACCTCGACTCGCTGGGGCTCGGCTACGCGGGGCTGTGCGCGCTCCGGCCGGACATCATCCTCACGTCGATCACGGGGTTCGGGCAGACGGGGCCGCACGCGCACTACGCGTGGTCGGACATCGTGGGCGTGGCGATGAGCGGCATGATGACGCTGGCCGGCGACAAGGACGACCCGCCGAACCGGCCGTACGGCAACCAGGGCTACATCTGCGCCGGCATCGACGGCGCCCTGGGCACGATGATGGCGCTGGTGCATCGGGACAACACCGGTGAGGGACAACAGATCGACGTGTCCATGCAGGAGACGCTCTCCATCAACATGGAGACGGCGATGATGACGTACGACATGAACCAGCGCGTGGCAACGCGGACCGGCGCGCGCGGCATCATCCCGATCGACATTCCAGGCATCGGCATCTACGACGCGAACGACGGGCAGGTGTTCTCGTACCTGGGAACGCCGGGCGGCGCGCCCTGGACGGTGATGCTGGACTGGATGAACCGCGAGGGTCTGGCGGAAGACCTGAACGAAGAGCCGAACCTCTCGATGGTCCAGGGGCTGAACCTGCGCTTCCTGACGGGGCTGGTACAGGAGCCGGAGAAGCTGGGAGAGCGGATCAAGGTGCTGGGGCACATGTACGGGGTGTTCGCGCGCTTCTGCGCCAGCAAGAGCAAGTGGGAGCTGTACGAAGAGGCGCAGAAGCAGCGGCTGATGATCGGCATCGTCTCGACGCCGGAGGACCTCGCGAAGAACCCGCAGCTCGCGGCGCGGCAGTGGTACCAGGACGTGGAGCACGACCATGTAGGCGCGAGCGTGCGTTACGCGGGGCCGCCGTACCGCCTGTCGGAGAC
>JBBTPG010000199.1:0-3806 GCA_038066315.1 Chloroflexota bacterium
TCAGTGGAGGTCGAAGAGTTGCCGTACGGCGCGGTCGGTTCCATGACCGTTGCCGGACGCCGCCTCGGCGCGGAGCAGGGCGATCGACTGGTGGAGCAGCTTCTTCTGGAACGCGAGGGTCAGCGCTTCGATGCGGCGCCGGTCCGCTTCGGGCAGCCGCGCGAGCACGGAGGAGGTGCGTGCCAGCTCCGCCTGGCGGATCGACTCGGCACGCTGCTGAAGCGCCACGATCGTCGGCACGGCACGCCGGGCGACGAGCCACGACTGGAACGCGGCGACCTCTTCGTCGATGATGGCGGTCACTTTGGGCGCCTCCGCGTGGCGCTCGCGCACATTCGCCGCGACGGCAGCCTCCAGGTCGTCGATATTGAACAGGCGGACGCCTTCGACCTCGCCCGCTGCCGGGTCGATGTCGCGCGGGACGGCGATGTCGATGAGCAGGAGCGGCCGATCAGGCCGGCCGCGCATGACGCGCTCGGCGAGATCCCTGGAGATGATGTGGTGCGGCGCATTCGTGCAACTGATGACGATGTCGCAGATAGGCAGCGCGTCCTCCAGCTCGGTCATGGCGACGGCGCCGTCGCACTCGAGCGCCAGCTGCTGCGCGCGCTCGGCGGAGCGCCCTACGACGACCAGCCCGGCTACGCCCTTGCTGGCGAGGTTCTTCGCCGCCAGCTCGCCCATCTTGCCGGCGCCGACCAGCAGCACGCGCGACGAGCGCAGGTCGCCGCAGATCTCGCGCGCGAGTTCGACGGCGGCGTAGCTGATCGACGCGGCATTGCGGCTGATGCCCGTCTCGGTGCGGATCCGCCTGCCGACGGTCACCGCCTGCCGCATGAGGCCGGACAGCACGCTCCCCGTCGCGTGATGCGCAAGACTCTGGTCGAGCGCCGCCCGCACCTGGCCGAGGATCTGCGGCTCTCCGACGATCGCCGAGTCCATGCCGCTGGCGACGGAAAACAGGTGAGCCACCGCCTGCTCGTCTTCCATGTAATAAAGATGCGCGTCGAGGCCCTTGCGTGGGACGCCCCGCTCCTCGCTCCAGAAACGCGTGAGCGCCGCCCGGACCCGGCCCAGGCTCGGAGCGGCTGCGTACAGCTCGACGCGGTGGCAGGTGGAGAGGATGGCGCCTTCCGGGACATGCGCCTTCATCGCTTCGAGGGCGGGCCCCAGTTCGTGCGGCAAGAACGCCAGGCGCTCGCGAAGATCCAGCGTCGACGTCTTGTTGGTCGTCCCGAGCACCGCGATGCGCATCGATCCGCGCGCCGTGTCCGCCGAGGGATTCGTTCGCGCCGTCATGTGCGCGCCCCCGATCGCCCCGGGCAGCCTGATGGCCCGCCTCGTCCGGACGCCGAAGATGGTACCGGTGACGCGCCGTCCTGCTTCATGATGTGCGACTCCTACCGGTTACTGAGATGGTACGGGCAGACACGACCTTCTCACATCAACTGGTCGGTAGACGAAGGAAACATCGATCAGCCCGATGGGACAGGCGATCGATGGAGACGAGGTATGGCTCCGTCTATGCCACCAGCTATACGCAAAGCTACGCATCTATCGGCCAGATTCAGGTGGGCGCGGGACGATCGGCCCTTGGCCAGCGCGGTCGCGCGATGCGACAGTTACGTAACGACTGGATCAACACCGCTCCTGCACGAGAACCGCTCGCGACGGGGCGCAACCAGCGGAGGTGCACCAATGCTCAGCCTTTCACGTCTGCTCTGCGGAACCGTGACATCCGGCGACGCGCTGCGATACGACCGGCGGTCGGCGGACCTGCCTCCGCACCTGCTCCACTTCTCCGAGGACAAGCGGCCGGTGGTCGTCTGGAACATCACCCGCCGCTGCAACCTCCACTGCGTGCACTGCTACGCCGCCGCCACCGACCGCGCCTACGAGGGCGAGCTGACGACCGAAGAAGGCCTCCGGGTCATCGACGACCTGGCCGACTTCGGCGTGCCCGTTGTGCTGTTCTCCGGCGGCGAGCCATTGACGCGGCCGGACCTGTTCACGCTGTCCCGCCATGCGCGCGACCGCGGGCTGCGGGCCGTGCTCTCCACCAACGGCACGCTCATTACGCCGGAAGTAGCGCGCGAGGTGCAGGCACAGGGCTTCTCGTATGCCGGCATCAGCCTGGACGGGCTGTCGGATATCCACGACAAGTTCCGCGGCAAGCGCGGCGCGTTCGACGAGGCGCTCGCCGGCATCCGCGCCTGCCGTGAGGCGGGCGTGCGGGTCGGCATGCGGTTCACGATCACCCGCCGCAACCAGCATCACCTGCCGGACATCCTGCGGCTGCTCGAGGAAGAAGACGTGCCGCGCTTCTGCATGTACCACCTCGCGTACAGCGGACGCGGCAAGAAAATCGCCGCCGACGCGCTCGATGCCACCGAGACCCGCGCCGCGCTGGACCTGCTGTGCGACCAGGTGCTGGACTGGCACCGCCGCGGCATCGAGAAAGAGGTGCTGACCGTCGACAACCACGCCGACGCGGCGTACCTGTACCTGCGCATCAAGCGCGATCAGCCGGAGCGCGCGGAAGAAGTGCTGCGGCTGTTGCAATGGAACGGCGGCAACAGCTCGGGCCTGGGCGTGGGATGCATCGACTACCTGGGCGAGGTGCACCCCGACCAGTTCTCGTGGCACATGTCGCTCGGCAACGTGCGCGAACGGCCGTTCAGCACCATCTGGCGCGACGTATCGAACCCGCTGCTCGGCGGCCTGCGGAACCGGCGTGAGCTGATCAACGGGCGCTGCGCGAGCTGCGGCTTCTTCGATATCTGCAACGGCAACCTGCGCGTCCGCGCCGAAGCGGCCACGGGCGACCTCTGGGGATCCGACCCCGCCTGCTACCTGACGGACGATGAGATCCGCGCGCCGCAAGCGCTGGAGGTGTGATGGAGACTGCATCGACGTCACCGGCACGGCCACCGTATCTCGATGTTGATTTCGACCGTACGCCGTTCACGCTGGCCTGGGAGATCACCCGCGCCTGCGCGCTGTCGTGCATCCACTGCCGCGCCGAGGCGATCCCCCAGCGCGACGCGAACGAACTGACCACCAAAGAAGCCTTCAACGTGCTCGACCAGATCGTCGATCTGGGCAAGCCGATCCTCGTCATCACGGGCGGCGATCCGATGATGCGTCGCGATGTATTCGACATCCTGGGCGGCGCCGTCGAACGCGGGCTGAAGGTCGGCTTCTCGCCCAGCGCGACCAGGCTGGTCACGCGCGCGGCGATCGAGCGCGTGCGCGATGTGGGCGTCGATATGGTGCACGTCAGCCTCGACGGCTCCTGTCCGGAGGTGCACGACACGTTCCGCCGCGTAAGCGGCGCGTATCAGCGCACGCGCGAGATCGCTGCCGACGTGCGCGGCGTCGGGCTGCCGCTGCAGATCGGCACCACCGTCAGCCGCCACAACATTGCCGATCTGCCGGCCATCGCCGAGGTCGTGCGGCAGATCGACGCGACCGTCTGGAACGTCTTCTTCCTCGTCCCCACAGGCCGCGCCCAGCAGGACGCGATGCTGACGCCGGCCGAGCACGAACAGGTGCTGCAGTGGCTCGCGGATCTGTCGGAGCGCGTACCGTTCCGCGTCCGCACGACGGCCGCGCAGCACTACCGCCGCGTGCTGATCCAGCGCCGGCGCGCGAAGGCCGCGACGGGCGAGCAGCCGAAAGACTTCGAGCTGACCGGCGCCGGCTACGCGTTCCGCGAGGGAAAGGCGCCGGCCGAGAAAGGCGTGAACGACGGCAAGGGCTTCTGCTTCATCTCCCACGTCGGCGACGTCTACCCCAGCGGCTTC
>JBBTPG010000200.1:0-1537 GCA_038066315.1 Chloroflexota bacterium
CACGTGCGGCAGGCGGACGAGGGCGCGCTGAAGCTCCATGAGGCCCTGGAAGCCGGGCACGGCGGCGATGGTGACATCGATGCCTTCGCCGCCGGACGCGAACGACGGTTCGAGCTCAGGCAGGTGCGGCTTGGCGATCTCCGGCGCGGGCTGCGCGGCGCGCGACTCGGCGAGCGAGGCGACGGCCGCCGTGAGGTCGGCCATGCGCGACGCCAGCGACTCGGTGTGCTCGACGAGGCGCGTGAGGACGTCGCTGAAGCGCTCGAGTGTCTCGACGACCTGCGGCGGTACGGTCTGCGCGCGCGACTCGCGGTCGGCGGCGATGATGACTTCGGCCTCCATGAGGGCCTGCGCGAGAATCGCTGCTGCCTTGTTGATGGCGTCGCTGTCGTGGTTCGAGGGTGTGTCGGTCGTCATCTTATCCAGTCTCTTGTCAACGGACCCACTGATCGACACGCCGCTTCGTGCGGAGGGAAGTCGTGCGAGGCCTCCATGCCACGCTGTCCGGACGGTGCGCGCGCTGAGCAGCGTGATGCTGCAAATGCGGCAGTTCGGACAAAGATGTATCGGCGCGCGGACGCTGATTCCGGAGCAAGTATAGCAGGGTGTTTGCACTCTTCCTTCGCGATATTGACGCGGGTGAGCGCGTAGGGAATGGGGGCGCGGGCTTAGGGAGAGACGGTTGGAGCCACAGATATCGCAGATTTCGCAGATGGGGAAGAACGATCCACGAAAGGGCACAAAGAGCACGAAGGGGAGGGAGGTGAGAGCGAGGGTGGGGTGATAACCGACGAGGCAGAATGTTGATCTGGGGTGGGGTGTGATTCGACTGTAACGCTGCGAGCGATGATAGTTGGGACGCGCGGTGGCGTTGGTGAGACAGCCGGTGCGAGATCAGTGAGGAGGGAGCGGAGATGACCTTTGAGACGTTGGCGGTGGAGCGGGACGGAGCGCTGCCGGGGCTGATGACGGTGACGCTGAACCGGCCGGAGAAGCTCAATGCGATCAACGTGCAGATGCACGATGATCTGCAGCGCGTGTGCCGCGATCTGCAGGACGATTACGAGACGCGGGTGGTGATCGTCACGGGCGCTGGCCGCGCGTTTTCGTCCGGGGCGGATCTGTCGAGCGTGCGGGCGGGGCAGCCGGCGAACGATCTGGACCGGCGGCTGCGGGTGCACATCGGCGGCCGGACGAGCGCGATGCTGGAGCGGCTGGACCAGGTGACGATAGGCGCGATCAACGGGCTTTGCATCGGCGGGGCTGTGGTGTTTGCGTCGTGCATGGATCTGCGGGTGGCGGCGAAGTCGGCGTGGTTTTCGATCCCGGAGGTGGAGCTGGACCTGCCCCTGACGTGGCAGGCTTTGCCTCGCCTGATGCGTGAGCTGGGCCCGGCGCGCACGAAGGAGCTGGTGATGACGTGCGACCGCTTCTCGAGCGAGGAGGCGCTTCGGTGGGGCTTCGTGAATCGCGTGGTGCCCGACGCCAGGGTGGTGGCGGAGTCGCGCACGCTGGCGGCGAAGCTGCTGTCGATGGA
>JBBTPG010000201.1:0-3511 GCA_038066315.1 Chloroflexota bacterium
CGAGAACTTCTCCTTGCCCTCGTACACCGCCATCGCCTCATCGACGCTGTGGCCGCCGTAGGTGATGGCGGAGATGGCGTTCGTCATCTGCACCGCCTCGTGCAGTGGCTTCTGGTGGATGTTGCGGCCCGTCGCGCTGCCGAACGCGCCCGAGATGAAGATCTGGTCGTGCAGCGTCTGCAGGAACTTGCGCGGGTCGGTGCTGCTGCCGCCGGCCGTGATGACGCGCGTGCGGCCGGCGGCCTTCACGGCTTCCCTGAACGCCTCGGCGGGCGAGCCTTCCTTCGGCTTGCAGTAGTTGACCTTGCAGAAATCGGCGCCCAGCGTCGCGCCCAGCCCGGTCGCGCCGGCGATGATGTGCGGGTGCTGCTCCTCCGCCACGGCCGCGCCGCGCGGGTACACCCAGAGCACCGAGATGAGGCCGTTGCGGTGCGCCTGGAAGCAGGCCTGCGCCGCCTCCCGCATCTGCTCCGACTCGTACTCACTTCCCGCGTACACCGTGAAGCCGACCGCCACGACGTTGACGCCGTTCTCGCGCAGCGTCAACGCGTCTGCGACGCTCACCCAGCCCAGACTGCGCGGGTCGTGCAGCGATGTCTTGATCAGGTGCGACTTGGAGTTGAGCTTCACCAGGTACGGCACCGTCGGGTAGTCGCGCGCATAGCGGGCGATGAGGCCGAGCTGCGTCGCGAAGCAGCCGATGACGCCGTCGCGCGCGATGCGGAACAGGTGCTCCGGGTCCGCGTCATCCTGCGCGATCGGCGTGCCGTCGCTGAGCGCGCCGTAGAAGTCGTCGTTCAGGTGCTCGACCTTCTGGTCGCCGGCGTAGAGCATCAGGCGGCCGGTGCCCTTTGTCATCGTCTGGAAGTTCTGCTCGTAGAGCGACTGCTTCGACGATGGTACGTCTGCCGGTACGTCGATCTTCGTCATCGTAGTGGTCATGTCGTGTTCCTCCATTGCTGCGACGGTCGTCGGTCGCTGGTTGTCGGTGGCGCACGCACCGCGCGGACTTCAGTCCGCGCTCGTGGTCCGTTGAGGCGCGCGCCTCTCACGCACCCCATTATCCGACGCCCGCCGGGCGGCGACAACAGGTGATTTGGCTCGTTACGTCATGCTGGACGGCATGGCGCGCTCAGCCCTTGTGGAAGCCGTCCGCGCCGTAGCCCAGCAGGTCGCTGAAGTTCTTCGTCACAATGTCCGGTGTGTAGTCGACGGCGTTCTTCGGGTCCAGCGCGTACTTGCCCTGGAGCACGTGCACCGTCGTCAGCCGCTGGCCCAACGCCGCTTTCGAGCGCATGAGGATGCCGGGCTTGTCGTCGATGAGCACATAGTGGTTCGCCTTGAACTGCGCCTCGACGTTCGGAAGGAACCGCTCCTTGTGCGCGAAGATGAACACGCGCCCATCGACCGCTTCCGTCGCGCCGCACTTGTGGATCTTCGTCGGCTGGAACACCGGGTCGCCGTCCGAGAGGATGAGCGGCAGGCCCATGCTCTTGAGGTGCAGCACCGTTTCGATCGCCTTCGGGTACACCCGCGAGGTGAAGTCCCACTCGGCGATGGCGTCGGTCGCCGTGTCGACGACGGCCTTCTTGTCGTCCGCCACCTCAGCGCGCAGCCGCTTCATCTGCTCGAAGAAGTCGATGACGTCGAGGTCCTTGCGGACGGCTTCGTACAGCTCCCAGAACCGCACTGACAGCGCGTCGCCGAGGATATCGAGCATGCGCTTCTCGAGGTCCTTCTTGACGCCGTCGTTGTCGAGGATGGTGTTGTCCAGGTCGATCATGAAGACGAGGTCGCGCACGGTTGCCCCTTCCCGTCAGCTTCGATTGGCGGACGCCAACGAGAAGCATCTTATGCCGTTGCGCTGGTTAGGGCGAGAGCCGACCGGACTATCGTGCCCGGGCCGTGACGGCCGATTCGAAGCGGCCCCGCCTAGCGGCTGAACAGGCCGACCAGGCCGGTCTCCGCCAGGATGTGCCCCTGCATCGCCGCCTCGACATCCGTCTTCGATGTGCCGGGCGCTGCGCCGGCCTGGGCATCGAGCGCGTAGAGGCGGAAGTGGTAGTGGTGCGCCGCGGCGCCCGGCGGCGGGCACATGCCGCGGTACGCCGTGACCTGCGTGCCGCCGCCCGCGATCGCGTCGCCCGCCGGCACCGCGGCCCGCAGCGACGATGCCGATGCGGGCAGGTCCACGACGATCCAGTGCGTGAAGCCCCCGGGCAGCGGTGCGTCCGGGTCGTGCACGATGAGCGCGAACGCCTTGGTGCCGGCGGGCGCGCCGCTCCATGCGAGCGAGGGCGAGGTGCCGCCGCCATTGCACGAGTAGGTGACCGGGATCGTCGCGTTGTTGGCGAAGGCGTCGCTCGTGAGCGTGAGCGTGGAGGGAGCCGGCGAGGCGGGCGCCGCCGCTGTCGCCGGTGCGCTCGTCGCTGTGGGGGAGGTCTTGTAGCTCGATCCGCCCCCGCACGCGGTGAAGACGAGCGTCGCGGCGATGATGCTGATCGCGTTAGCGGCGCGGACGACTGTTCGGTTGATCATCGGACGGCTCTTGTGATTCCGTGTGTGGCGGGTAGCGTTATGTCTGCTCGGCACTTTTCCCCGCCCCGGTGCTGGCGATCGCTCTCGTGGGGTGCCGGTCCCACAGCGCACTGCGCGCCAAGACGGCCGCACAGCGATGATGGCATGCGGTGCGTACGATCTCCAAGAAGGCGACGTCATCAGGCGTGTTCGCCAGCCAGTTTGCCACGCCCGGCCAGTCCGTGGCATTCCGAGGGAAGGCACGGCGCGTACCCGGGTGCGCGCGCCGCCGCCGCTAGCGAGAGCAGCACGCTGCCGTCGGCGTAGCCGAGCAGCGGCGCCTCGCCGCCCGTATCGCCCTCGAGGAAGATCAGCGCGGTTGGCGCGGCGTGGCGGATCGCCTGCAGCAGGCCGGCCGTGGCGGCGAGCCAGTCGGCGTCAGTGTACGGGCGGTTCGTCGCTTTGTTGAGCGGGTGCGAGAGCAGCACACGGCTCGCGCACACGGCGTCCGCCGCCGGCGCGCACGCCGATACGCCGCCGAGCAGCACGCCGTCGTACCCGAGCTTGGCGAACTGGCGCGCCCATGCGCCGGCCATGTTGCGCACGTCGATGCTCGCCGGGTCGAAGGCGTAGCTGGGTTTGGCGTCCCACGCGGCCACCTCTTCGTACGCGCGGACGAAGTCGCCGCTGCCGTCGCGCAGGAACCACGCGCCGTGCACGCCGTCATCCGGCGCGATGTTGAAGATCGGCCCGTCGTTGTTGGTGAGCGCGCCGAGGTAGCGCAGCACGCGCAGCCGCGGATTCGCCGCCTTCATCGCCGCGATCTGCGCGCCGTCGAGCGCCGCGCCGTCCGGCTGCCAGCGCAGGTCGTCGACGACGATGTCGTAGCCCGCGGCCATGCGCAGCAGCTCGTCCGCCGGCAGGTCGCGCTTGGGCGGGTTGCCGTAGCGGTCGCGCATCGTGACGTCGACCGGGCGGAAGTCCAGCGCGCGGA
>JBBTPG010000202.1:0-5393 GCA_038066315.1 Chloroflexota bacterium
CACCGGGACTCGTCGGCACGTACATGCCCACGCGCTCGATCGCGCGCACCTGCATACCGACGCCGCGTTCGCTGAACGATCGCGACGAGTGCTCGCGCTGCAGCAGGTGATACGTGCGGATGTGCTCGGCCGCTTCGCGCAGCGCCTCGACCAGCGACGCATCGACGCTCGCGTACGACGCGGCGATCTCGCCGCGCCCCACCTCCAGCGACGCGTAGTCCGCGCCCGTGAACGCCCTCGTGTAGCGTCGTACCGCCGCGTCGCCCTCGCGGCGGACATCGTCGAGCACGCGCCGCACCTGCTGTTCGACGGGCAGGTCCGCGCCGAACAATTCGGCGTTCTTCTTGCGGATCGCGGCCGGCAACTCGGTCTCGCCGAGCGGCTGGCGGCGCAGCAACGTGCGGCGGCCCTCTTCGGCGCCGCGTACGATTCTCACGAGAGGTACTCCTTCATCGCCTGGCGCGCTTTCACCTTCGCGCTCTCCAGGTACTCCTGTATCCGCTCCGCCCCCACGCACTCGAAGGTGCGCGCCAGCAGCGACGGCAGGTCGTCCATGAACTTCGCCACGTCTTCGTCGGCCTCGATCCCCGCGGCGTTCAGGTGGCGCCGCGCGATCCGGCCGAAGCGACTCCACTCCGGCGGCCGGGCCAGCGCGTCGACCGACACCTTCCGCCAGTCCTCCAGCGTCTCCCGCGCGATGAAGTCCACCGTGACTTCGACCGTCGACTCCGCGAGCGCCCGCTGGATCTCGGCGACCTTCTCGAAGTCCTCGCGGTCGCGACGGTCCAGCTCGAACTGCAGCAGCCGGTCCATCACGTTCGCCAGCACCTCGCCCGCCAGCACCGACCCCTCGCCGAACGTCGGGCGGTAGATCTGCACAATGTACGACTCGTCCATCACCAGGTGCGAGATGTACCCCGCCGTGAACGCGGCCGTGGCCGCGTTGACGGCGTGCGCGTCGCGCAGCGCCGGCGACGCCTCAAACAGCCGCGCGACGCCGTCCTGCTCGTCGAAGTTGTGCAGGTCGAAGAAGTGGGTGCGCTCGCGTTCCCACTGCGTCAGCACGCGGATGTCCGGCGTCGTGGCGCCCAGGTAGTAGGCGCCGCGGTCGCTATCGATCAGCGGCGACGCCAGGCCGCCCGCCAGCTCCCGCGCGATCGTCATGTGCAGCCCGAGCGGCGGCATGGCTCACGCCCCCCCGCCCGCGGCGACGGGCGCAGCCGCGCCGGAGCGCAGCTTCTCGACGAGCGCGTCGAATACGGGCCGAAGCACGCCTTCAGGGCGTTGCTTGTTCGCGATCACGCAGTTCGTCGACTCGAAGAAGCGCTCCAGCACCGTCAGCTCATTCGCGCGCACGCTCGAACCCGTATCGATGCCCTCGATCAGGATCTCCGCATCCTCCGGCACGAAGCCCTCCGACGCACCCTGGATCGGGATCACGCTGTAGCGCCCGAAGTGACGCTCCCGCGCGAAGTGGTCGGCGATGTTCGGATACTCACTCGCGACACGGATCGGCGCGCTCGAACGCGACCGCCACCACGTCAGCGCATCCGCGACGTTCTCCGCCGGCACGTCCTTCACGATCACCGCCAGGCCATAGATCGCGCGCCGCAGGTCGGCGATCTCCTCGACGGGGCTCGACGGGAACTGCACCAGGTGGTCGAACAGCCAGTCGCGGCCCGTCACGGCCAGGTCGAACTGTCCGATAGCCACCTGCTGCGGCATGTCTTGCGGGCGGATCACCTTCACCTCGACGCCCTCGACGTCGATCTGCGGCCGCCGTACGACCGTGCCCTCGTCGTAGCCGAAGACGCGCACGCCCGCCATCTGCAGCGCCGCGATCGTGTGCGATTGCGCGTGGCCGTCCGGCAGCGCCAGCCGCAGCTTCGTACGAGGCGGCCGCGCCGGGCCTTCGCGCAACGAGAGCGATGGCGGCACGCTCAGCGCCGGCGACGCCGCTATCGATCCCGCGCCGAGCAGCTTGCTCAACACGGCGGACAGGTCGTTCTCCGCAATGCTCCGCCGGTTCGCGATCAGCCACGCCGAGCCGTCGAGCACTTTTGCGATCGGCCGCAGCCCGTGCGCCTCCACGGCTGCCGCGCCGGCGGCCGAGATGAGCGCCACGTCGGCGTCTTCCGGCGGATACGCCTCGGCGGCGCCCCACACCGGGAACACGCGGTAGCGCCGCAGCCGCAGACGACGTGCCAGCGCCTCGGCGATGTTCGGGTACTCGCTGACGATGCGCGTGGATGCGTCCGCCGTCTCGCCCGCGCTGGCCAGCCACAACGACTGCGCGCCGAACCCCAGGTCGCGCAGCCGCACGACGTCGTGGCTCGGGAAGCGCTGCGCCAGCTCTTCGATCCACGTCGAGCCGCAGATGCCGATGTCGTAGTTGCCGAGCGCGACCTGGACCGGGATGTCCTTCTCGCGGAAGACGCGGGCGACCGCGGCGTCGCCCAGCATCGAGAACCGCAGCGCCCGCGAACCCGCGCCGTAGTCCTCGATGCCCGCGCCGGCGGCGTCGAGCATCGCGGCCGTCTGCTTGCGCAGGTCGCCCGTAGGCAGTGCGATGCGGATCATCGCGCTTCCGCCAACGCCGCCACGATGTCGTCCAGCCGCTCGAACTTCTCGCTGCCATCCGGCCAGACGAGCGTGAACGCCGGAGACTCCTCGCGGCAGACCAGGCGGTGCGTGGGCACCGTGTCCATTCCCTCGACAGCCTCGGCGTGCAGCCCGGCATCGCGCAGCCTCGCCGCCGTCGCGTACACGGACGCCAGCAACGCCGCGCCGCCGCCCTCCGCCTGCACGACGATGCGCCGCTCCGACGGCGGGCGCGGCTCCGGCGAGAGCATCGCGATCAGCGGCGACACGTACAGCGCGAATCCGGACGCCGGCACGCGCTTGCCGCCGACGAGCCCGATCAGATCGTCGTAGCGTCCGCCGGTGACGACGCGCTTGCCGTCGATCTCGAAGCGCATCACCAGCCCGGAGTAGTACTCGAAGCTTCGCGCCAGCGCCGCCTTGATCTGCGGCGATACGCCGCGCGCTTCCAGCGCCGCGACGACGAACGCCAGCTCGTCGAACACCGCCGAGAGGGCCGGTATCGCGTCCGTCAGCGGACCGCGCAGGTTGGCGATGTAGCCGCTGCCCGCGCCTTCGATCTCGAACAGCATCCGCAGCGGCGCGTTCAGCCGCGGCACGCGCGCTTCCACCTCCTCGACGACGCTCATATCGCCGTCGAGCAGCCGGTCGTACGCCGCCGACTGCTCTTCCGCGGTCATGCCCGCCGCGGCCAGTACGGCGCGCACGAGGCCTGCGTGCGACAGCCGCACCGTGACGTCGGGAAGTTTCAGCGGCCGCAGCGACTCCAGCGCCAGCAGCACCAGTTCGACGTCGCCGCGCGCTCCCGTGTCGCCGATCAGCTCGACGCCGCACTGCCACTCCTCGCGCGACGAGCCGTCATCGGTGAAGCGGAAGACGTTCTGGCTGTAGAACAGCTTCGCGACGCGGCCGCCGTCCAGCCGCTCGGCGTAGAGCCGCGCCGCCGGGATCGTCGAGTCAGGGCGGAGCACGACGCGCTCGCCGCTCCAGCCGTCCCAGTCCAGGAACGAATACACGCGGTCGAGCGTCCGCGGCGAGAGGGTCCCCGCCGACGTGAACAGGTGCAGCGGCTCGATGACGGGCGTCCGGATCTCGCGATAGCCCCAGGCGCGGCAGGTCGCCGCGAACGCATCTTCGACGGCGCGCAGCCGGTCCATCTCGTCCGGAAGCAGGTCGCGCATACCGCGCGAGCGCTGGCTTATCGTGGCTTCGGGCATGGAACTCCTCATGAGTGATAAATCCCTACCCAAAACGGGCAGGGACTCCCGCATTCTATCCAACCGCCCCGCTCTCCTACAATTCGACGATGCCCGACCGCGATCCCGCTGCCCGCGACCGTACGCCGCCCGAGCCGAGGCCCGCGCGCCGCGGCGTTGGGCGGCTGCCGCCCGTGCGCCCGCCGTTCAGCGACGTCCCCGGCCCCTTCCCCACGAGGCGTCGCACCGACACGTCGTTCGAAGACCAGCCCACGCCTGACCAGGAACGCGGGATGCGCGCGTTCTGGTGGGACGGCTTCTGGGCGAACATCCCCGAGACGATCCTCGTCAACTATCTGGGCCTCTACATCATCGCCTTCGGGGCCGGCACATCAGAGGTGGGGCTCATCGCCTCGCTCAGCAGCCTCTTCGCCGCGCTCGCCTTCTTCCCCGGCGCACGATTCGTCGAGACGTTTGGCCACCGCAAGCGGATCGTAGTCGCATCCGGCGGCGGCATCGCGCGCGTCGCGCTGTTCGGACTCGTCCTCGTGCCGTTCTTCGCGGACGGTGACGCCGCGGTGTGGACCGTCATCGCACTCGTTTCGATACGCGGGTTCGCAGGCTACTTCGCGCTCCCCGCGTGGACGTCCATGATCGCGGACGTCGTGCCGATCGGCATTCGCGGACGCTTCTTCGCGTCGCGCAACTTCGGCATGAGCCTCACGGCGCTCGCCACCGCGCCCGTGGCGGGCCTGGTCCTCGACCACTACAGCGGCCTCGAAGGCTGGCAGATCGTCTGGCTCATCGCCTTCGCCGCAGGCGGGATCTCGACGTGGTACTACGGGCAGATCCCCGATCCGGCGCCGCACGCCGACGTCATCACCGAGGAGCGCGCAGCGGAACAGCGCGGCGTCATCGCCGACATCCTCGCCGACCGCAACTTCATGATGTACCTGGCCGGCACGGCGATCTGGAACGTCGCCCTGCAATCGTCGGGGCCGTTTTTCAACGTCTATCTTGCGGAGAACCTGGGCGCGTCGGGCCTGATGATCGGCTTCCTCTCGGCGCTGATGTCCGTCACCGGGCTGGCCGGGCTGATCTACTTCGGCCGCATGATGGACATCCGCGGCACGAAGTGGCTGATGGTGGTCACGGGGCTGCTCATACCGCTCCTTCCCGCCGCGTGGCTCGTGGTCAGCGAGCCGTGGCACGTGGCGTTCATCAATGCGCCCGGCGGCGTCATCTGGGCCGGCTATCAGCTCGCGATGCTGAACATGGTCATGGTCATGGCGCCTGCTGACAAGCGGGCCCGCTACGCCGCCGCCTTCCAGACGGTGACGTTCGCCGGCGCCTTCGCCGGCCCGCTGATCGGCGGCCAGATCATCGGCCACATCGGATTCAAGGCCGTCTTCGCCTTCTCGGCCATCGGGCGCATGGCGGGCACGCTCGTCATCCTTCGCTTCGTACACACGGACGACGGCGCCGCGTCGCGCGTTCCTGCCGCGAGGGTCTAGCAGTTCCTCATGGCGCGGCGGCGCCACCCCCGCGGATGAAAAAGAAGAGGCGCCGCCGACAGCGGAGCACCTCACCCCGGCC
>JBBTPG010000203.1:0-5565 GCA_038066315.1 Chloroflexota bacterium
CGGGGGTTTCTTGTGCTGCGATTCCATCATCGCCGATGCTTTCTGAGACGGCCTCTGAAGAGCCCGCGCTACGGTGCACTACGTTCGTGGCACCACAGCGTTGCGCCGCGCAGGCTTCGCGAGACTCACAGGTCTCCTGCGGCGACTCTTCGACCGGGGACGGCTGTGCCATGTGCTTCGCGCTCCAGTAACGAACAGCCCGTAGCAGTACCTGCGCCGGCATCTCCGTATGCCCGGCGCCCGTGCGGTGTTATGATCGGCGAACCGCATCCGTAAACAGCACGCGCCGGAGGTGAGCTATGCCGCAGCAGTTTAAGGGCGTCATCGGACGCTCGGTGAGCGAATCGACGCCGTGGTGGCCGGAGCCGGTGCGGGCGCGCGAAGGCGCGCCGAACGTGCTGTACATCGTGCTGGACGACGTCGGCTACGGGCAGATCAGCTGCTTCGGCGGGCTGTGCGAGACGCCGAACCTCGACCGCCTCGCCGCCAACGGCCTGCGCTACGCTAACTTCCACACAACGGCGCTCTGCTCGCCGACGCGCACCTGCCTGCTCACCGGGCGCAACCACCACTCGAACGCGATGGCCAGCATCGTGGAGAATGCGTCGGGCTTCCCGGGCTACACGGGCGAGATCCCGTTCGAGAACGGCTTCCTTTCGGAGATGCTGACACCGCACGGCTACGCGGCGTACGCCGTGGGCAAGTGGCACCTGACGCCGCACTTCGAGATGAACATGGCCGCGCGGAAGGACCGCTGGCCGCTGGGCCGCGGCTTCGAGCGCTACTACGGCTTCATGGGCGGCGATACGAACCAGTGGCACCCGGACCTGGTGTACGACAACCATCCCATCGAGCCGCCGCGGACGTACGAGGAGGGCTACCACCTCACCGAGGACCTGGCGGACCGCGCGATCGAGTTTCTCACGGACCTGAAGAACGTGGCGCCGGAGAAGCCGTTCTTCCTCTACTTCTGCACGGGCGCCGCGCACGCGCCGCACCACGCGCCAACGGAGTGGATCGAGAAGTATCGCGGCGCGTTCGACATGGGCTGGGACAAGGCGCGGGAGGCCATCTTCGAGCGCCAGACGGCGATGGGCATCGTGCCGCCGGGCACGCGGTGCACCGAGCGCCCGCACTGGATCCCCGAATGGGACACACTGTCGGACGACGAGAAGCGGCTGTACGCGCGGATGATGGAGGTGTTCGCCGGCTTCATGTCGCACACCGACCACCACATCGGGCGGGTGATCGACTTCCTGACGAAGATCGGCGAACTCGACAACACGATCGTCGTCGCGATCTCCGACAACGGGGCGAGCGCGGAGGGCGGGCCGCACGGATCGCTCAACGAGGCGAACTTCTTCAACCGCGTGCCGGAGACGGTGGCGGAGAACCTGGCGAAGATCGATGAGCTGGGCGGACCGAACACGTTCAACCACTACCCGTTCGGCTGGACGTGGGCGGGCAACACGCCGTTCCAGCGCTGGAAGCGCGAGGTGCACGAAGGCGGTGTCGCCGACCCGTGCATCGTCCACTGGCCGGCGGGCATCGCGGCGCGCGGCGAGGTCCGCCGGCAGTACATCCACGCCGTCGACGTATCGCCAACGGTGCTCGACATCCTCGGCATCGAGCCGCCGGCCGCGATCAAAGGCGTGACGCAGTCGCCGATCCAGGGGACGAGCTTCGCGCACACGCTGAAGGAGCCCGATGCGGCGAGCAAGCATGAGACGCAGTACTACGAGATGCTCGGCAACCGCGCGATCTATCATCGCGGCTGGAAGGCGGTGACGTATCACGGCACCGAGGGGATGATCTACGACGGCGTGACGGACCCGCACAAACCGTTCGATGAGGACGTGTGGGAGCTGTACCACGTCGAGGAGGACTTCTCGGAGAGCCGCGACCTCGCGGGCGAGTACCCGGAGAAGCTGCGCGAGCTGCAGGACATCTGGTGGATCGAGGCGGCGAAGCACAACGTGCTGCCGCTCGACGCGCGCAGCATCGGCCGCGCGCTCGGCCGGCCGCGGCTGACGACGAGCCGCGGCAAGCGCTTCGTGTACTACCCGGGCGGTGCGCCGGTGGAGACGGCGGCGGCGGTGAACACGAAGAACCGCTCGCACACGATCACGGCGGAGGTCGAGATACCGGAGGGCGGCGCGGAGGGGGTGCTGGTCGCCGACGGCGGGCGCTTCGGCGGCTACTCGCTGTACGTGAAGGACCGGCGGCTGTGCTACTCGTACAACTTGCTGGGCAAGGCCGTGTTCACGTTCACATCGGACATCGAGGTGCCCGCGGGCAAAGGCACGCTGGCCTTCGGCTTCGAGAAGACGGGCCCGCAGCCGTTCGGGCCGGGCGGCATCGCGCGGCTGTACATCAACGGGCAGCAGTGCGGCCAGGGCGAGATCCCGCGCACGGTGCCGTTCCTGTTCGCGCTGGGCACGGGGCTGCAGGTCGGCTGCGATGCGGGCAACCCGGTGACGGACGACTACGCGTCGCCGTTCCGCTTCACGGGGACGCTGCGGCGCGTGATCGTCGATCTGTCGGGGCCGGAGCCGCCGCGCGATCTGGAGCAGGAGTCGCGGATCGAGATGGCGCGGCAGTAGCGGGCTGCGCAGAGACGGCAGAGAACAGAGAACAGAGAGCAGAGGGGCGCGTATGTGCGAACCCGATCACGACTCCGCGTGCTGCGCGCCAGCGAGTGAGGAGCGCTCGCGCGACGACGCCCCGGCGCTGAATCAGGCACCTCACCCCCCGGCCCCCTCTCCACGTCGTGGAGAGGGGGAGCTGGATCGACGCTTGAGCGATGACACCGGCGCGGCCTCGACATCAGGCATGGTGCTGCTACCGGGCGGCGCGTTCCTGATGGGCACCGATGACGCGATCGGCTACCCGCAGGACGGCGAGGGGCCGGTGCGGCGCGTGTCGGTGCGGCCGTTCTGGCTCGACGCGACGGCGGTGAGCAACGATCGCTTCGCGGCGTTCGTCGAGGCGACCGGCTACCTGACGGACGCGGAGCGCTACGGCTGGTCGTTCGTGTTCGGCGGGCTGCTGCCGGACGACTTCCCGGAGACGCGCGGCGCGGCGGCGGCGCCGTGGTGGCGTCGGGTGGAAGGCGCGGACTGGCGGCATCCGGAGGGGGCGCAGTCGGACCTCGACGGCCGCGGGCAGCATCCCGTCGTGCACGTGTCGTGGCTGGACGCGATGGCGTACTGCTCGTGGGCGGGCATGCGGCTGCCGGCGGAGGCGGAGTGGGAGTACGCGGCGCGCGGCGGCCTCGAGCAGAAGCAGTATCCGTGGGGCGACGAGCTGACGCCGGACGGACAGCATCGCTGCAACATCTGGCAGGGCGAGTTCCCGCGCAGCAACACCGTCGAGGACGGCTACTACGGCACGGCGCCCGTCGACGCGTTCGAGCCGAACGGCTTCGGGCTGTACAACATGTGCGGCAACGCGTGGGAGTGGTGCGGCGACTGGTTCAGTCCGAGCTTCCACGTGGACGGCCCGCGCGAAAATCCGGCCGGCCCGCCCGACGGCACGCATCGCGTGATCCGCGGCGGCTCGTACCTGTGCCACGCGTCGTACTGCTACCGGTACCGCGTGGCGGCGCGCAGCGCGAACACGCCGGACAGCTCGACGGGCAACACGGGGTTTCGCTGCGCACGGGACGCGTGAATGTCCGCCGTCCCGCGCTGACGCCGGAACCTTCGTGGCAACCGACGAGACGGACAGGTTTTCAGACCTGTCTCTACGGTAATCGGGCTGCGACTTGTGATCTGTGCTTCGCAAGCACCTCGCCGTAGAGGTCGAGCGTGATCTTTGCGGTGCGTTCCCACGTGAAGTTGGTGCGGATGTGCTCGCTGGCGGCGGCGCCCATGCGGGCGCAGCGATCGGGGTCGGCGAGCAGCGAGCGGATGGCGGCGGCGAGCGCGCCGGGGTCGCCGGGCGGGACGAGGATGCCGGTGCGGCCGTCGTCGATGAACTCCGGGAAGGCGCCGGCGGTCGTGGCGATGACGGCGGCGCCGCACGCCATCGCCTCGGCCGCGGGCAGGCCGAAGCCTTCGTACAGCGACGGCGAGACGACGATCTGGGCGCTGTTGTAGAGCCGCACCAGCTCGTCCATCGAGAGGCGCGGGATGTACTCGACGAAGCGCTGCAGGCCGTGCCTCCACACCAGCGGCGGCACGACCGTCATGTCCTTCTCTTTCTTGTCCTTGAAGAGCAGGCGGAAGTCGGTGTCATGCTGAAGCCGCGCGCAGGCCTCGATGAGGAACTTCGCACCCTTGTTGCGGTCCTCGGAGTCGCCGACGAAGAGGATGGCGCCGGGCACGCGCGCGGCGCCGGGCAGCGGGTGCATCACGTCGCGGTCGACGCCGTACGGCGTCTGGCGGATGTGCTCGAGCGGGATGCCCATCGACGCGCTGACGCTCTGCGCGGAATTGCGCGAGCCGGTGAAGATCATGTCGATGCCGTTCGCGACGATCGACTGCATGCGGCCGGGGAACCAGAGCTCGCGCGAGATGCGGCGGGCGAGCGTCTTCGCCTCGCGCAGGTTGTTCGCCTTGTCGATGGCGAGCGGGTGGTGCAGCGACGCGACGACCGGCTTGCCCATCAGCTTCTTCATGGCGAGGATGCCGTAGCCCAACGTCTGGTTGTCGTGCACGAGGTCGAACGGGCCGTGCTCGCGCTCGATCTCGGCGAGCTTCCGGTATGCGCGCACGCTGAACGAGAAGAAGAGCGAGCCCAGCGAGACGCGCGTCGATGCGAACTCGTAGAAGTTCCAGGGGTGGAGGAACGCCTGCGGCGCGTCGTCGTACGCATGCTCGTCGCGGCCGTCGAGGAACGCCCAGAGCGTGTACGTGTGCAGCTTGTGGTGTACGACGCCCTCGGCGAGCCGTGGGTACGGGCGGCCGGAGATGACGTGCACTTCATGGCCGAGCTTCACCAGCTCGCGCGTGATGTAGTGCAGGTAGACACCCTGCCCGCCCGAGTACATGTTGCCCTGGTACATGATGAAGGCGAGTTTGAGAGAGTTCACAGTTTGCAGTTCACAGTTTGCAGTTTGGCGTCACGCATCAGCTCGGCGTGGGGGCCGGAGCTTTGCGATGAGCCCGGACAGCATCCGCTTGACTTCAAGGGTGTTCGCAGCGAGCTGCGGATGTTCTCAGGCGAGAGGAAGCCCAAGTCGCGCGAAAGCAACAGCTGATACTCAAGCTCGTTCGCGGAGCCGAGCGCATAGTGGAGAAACTTGGCGAGTTCAGCGTTCGAGGATCTTCCGCATCCTTCAACGATGTTCGACGGAATCGAAGATGAGCATCGCCGCAATTGGCTCGTCAGACCGTACAGCTCGTCCTTCGGAAACGCTCGCGTCGCCTCGTAGACGGCCAGCACGAGAGCGTGCGCCTTTTCCCAGACCTGAAGCTTTCGATAGTCTTGCATTAGCGGCGGTCAACGCGAGCGTGTGCGCCCGTCTGTGAACTGTGAACTGTCAACTGTTCACTCTCCCCACCACTTCCGGCAGGTGCTCTTCCTGGTAGTGATGCGCCGACACCATCAACAGGTAGACGC
>JBBTPG010000204.1:0-5417 GCA_038066315.1 Chloroflexota bacterium
CACCATGGGCATCTTCACCGGCAACGTCGCACTGATCACCGGCGGCACGCGCGGCATCGGCAAGGCCATCGCGCTGAAGCTTGCGAGCGAGGGTGCGGACGTCGCGATCAACTACTCGCGCAGCAAGGAGAGCGCCGACGCGGCCGTCGCCGAGTTGCGGGCGCTGGGCGTCCGCGCCGAAGCCCTTCAGTGCGACGTCGGCGACCGCGACGCCGTCTTCGACCTTGTGAAGCAGGTCGGCGAGCGCTTCGGCCGCATCGACATTCTCGTCAACAGCGCCGCCCGCGGCCTCGAACGCCCGCGCGCGGCGATCGATTCGCTCCCAAAGCACCTCAAGCACACGATGGATGTCAACGTCTTCGGCCCATGGTTCGCGGCGCAGGCCGCCGTCAAATACATGACGGACGGAGGCGCGATTATTAACCTGCTCAGCCCCGGCAGCGACCGCTACCTGCCGAAGTACGCGCCCGTCGGCGTCTCGAAGGGCGCGTTGGAGTCGCTGACGATCTACCTGGCCGTGGAGCTGGCGCCGCGCGGCATCCGCGTCAACGCCGTATCCGCCGGCCTCGTCGAAGGCACCGACGGCGTGCGCATGCTCGATGGCGACATGGTCGAAGGCTACCGCGCGAGGATCCCCGCCGGCCGCCACGTCCATCCCGAAGACGTTGCCGAAGCGGTCGCCTTCCTGGCGTCACCCGCCGCATCGATGATCATCGGTCAAACGCTGCTCGTCGACGGCGGCTACTCGCTCCTCGGCACGATCTAGGCGAGCACCCAACGGTCAGGCTGCGCACGATCGTGTAGGGGCACGCCGTAGCGTGCCCTCGTGTGGCGACGCGCGATCGACGAAGAAAGCCGGGAGCAGTTCGCTCCCGGCTTCCAATGACCAATGACCAATGACCAACGACCAATGACCAACCCTCCGACGACTACAGGATCTTTGAAAGGAACGACCGCGTCCGCTCGTTCTGCGGGTGGTCGAAGAACTCCGCAGGCGTGTTCGATTCCACGATGATCCCGCCGTCCACCAGCATCACGCGGTCGGCCACCTCGCGTGCGAAACCCATCTCGTGCGTGACCACGATCATCGTCATGCCCTGGCGCGCCAGCAGCTTCATCACCTCCAGCACTTCGCCCACGAGCTCCGGGTCCAGCGCCGAGGTCGCCTCGTCGAACAGCATCACCTTCGGCTCCATCGCCAGCGCCCGCGCGATCGCGACGCGTTGCTGCTGGCCGCCCGATAACTGCGCCGGGTACGCGTGCAGCTTGTCGCCAAGCCCGACGAGCTTCAGCAGCTCCGTCCCGCGCTCGACCGCCCGCTTCTTCGAGATGCCCTTCACGTGGACGGGCGCCGTGTTGACGTTGGCGAGCGCGTCCAGATGCGGGAACAGGTTGAAGCGCTGGAACACCATCCCCACGTCGGCGCGGCTGCGCGACGCCGCGCTGTCGCCCAGCGGCCGCAGCCTGCCGTCGCGCTCCTCGTAGCCGACGCGGTGACCGTCGACGTAGATGTGCCCCTTGTCGATCGCGTCGAGGTGGCTGATCAGACGCAGCAGCGTGCTCTTGCCGGAGCCGCTCGGCCCCAGGATGACGACGACTTCTCCGCGTGCGACATCGAACGACACGCCCTTCAGGACCTCGTTCCGCCCGAAGCGCTTGTGTACGTCGATGATGCGCACCATCGCATCGCTGCTCTCGTTCATCGCCGGTCGCCCGTCGCGCCGTGCCAGTCGCCCGGCGGGTTGATCGCGCGGCCCAGGATCGCCAGCAGGCCGCCGCGCTCCTGCTCCGGCCGCAGCCGCGCTTCCAGCTCCGCCTGCAACACGCTGAACACCGACGTGAAGAACAGGTACCACATGCCCGCGACGGTTACGAGCTCGATCACTTTGAGGTTGCGCGTGTACTCGCCCTTCGTGACGAAGAGCAGCTCGTTGTACGAGATCACCGACGCCAGTGATGAGTTCTTCAACATCGAGATGAACTCGTTCCCGGTCGGCGGCACGACGACGCGCACAGCCTGCGGCAGGATCACCAGCCGCATCGCCTGCAGATTGGTCATGCCCAGCGCCTTCGACGCGTCCATCTGCCCCGACTCGATCGACTCGATGCCGGCCCGGACGATCTCCGCCATGTACGCGCCCTCGTTCACCGCCAGGCCGATCAGCGCCGCCTGGAACGGCGAGAACAGGAACCAGTCGTGGCGAAACTGGAACGGCCCCAGGCCGAAGTCGCCGGGTACGTTCTGCGGCACGACGAAGAACCAGAAGAACAGCTGCAGCAGCAGCGGCGTGCCGCGAAAGAACCAGACATAGAGGCTGGCGATCCAGCTCGCCACGGGGATGCGCAGGTTGCGCGACACCGCCGCCAGGATCCCCAGCGCGACGCCGATGGCCTGCGCCAGTACCGAGATCCAGAGGGTGCGCAGCGCCCCGCGGACGATGATGTCCTTGAACAGGTATTCGCGGACGACCCCCAGGTCGAAGTCAAGCAGAGGCAGGTGCAGTGCGTCGATCATCGTCGCTCAGGAACAGGAGAGCCCCCGGTTATCCGAGGGCTCTCCTCCCTGTCGGTTCCTCGCCGTTTACGGCAGCTTCCCGGCTTCAAGATTCCATTTCTTCAGGATCTCGTCGAGCTTGCCGTTCTTCTTGATCTCGGCGAGCGCCTTCGTCAGCGCGTCGCTCAGCGGCTTGCTCGTCTTGCGCACAGCGATGCCGTACGGCGCGGGCTCAATCTGGTTCGGGATGATCTCCAGCTTGCCCTCGCTCTTCTGGGCAGAGTACGCGGCCACCGGGAAGTCCGCCATCTCGGCGTCCGCCTGGCCCGAGATCAGCGCCTGCACCGCCTCCGGGTCGGTCTGGAACTTGCGCAGCGTGATGCCGCCCTTGCCCGCGTCCTTGCACTTCTTGTCCTGGCCGCCCGGCGCGTCCGCACCACCGGTAATGAAGTCGACCTGCGTGGTGCCTTCCTGCGCCGAGACCGTCTTGCCGCACAGGTCGTCGGCCGTCTTGATCGCCTTCGGGTTGCCCTTCGCCACGATGATGCCGGAGCCCGCGTTGAAGTACTCGACGAAGTCGACCGTCTTCTTCCGCTCGTCCGTCGCCGTCATCGCCGACATGATCACGTCGTAGCGCTTCCCGTCGAGCGCCACCAGCAGGCCCGCGAAGTCGCCGTTGGTGAACTTCGCTTTCACACCTAGCACCTCGGCCATCGCGTTGGCGATGTCGACGTCCAGGCCGACCGGTGCTTGCGTCTTCTCGTCCACAAACTCGATCGGCGCGTACGAGACGTCCGACCCGATGTCGAGTGAGCCGTCCTTCAACTCGTCGACGCCTGAGATGTCGATCTTCGATGCGGACGCCTTCGTGGCGCCGGCCGCCGGCGTCGTTGCGCCCCCTTTCGCCGCCGCTGTGGCCGTCTTGTCCTTGCTGCTGGTGCCGCCGCCACATGCGACGGCCGCCATCACGGCAACCAGCGCCAGTGCCAGGAACGCGGTGCCAGGTCTGCGGGGTCTGTGAAACATCTAATCCTCCAGCCTTCCTCCTGCGTGGCGGCTGGCCGTTGCCAGTCGCACCCAATCATCGGACGGATGAGCCCCCGCGTCAACATGCGTGTACGAAACCCGGTGGCCCGTCCCGGCTCCCGTCCATCCGCCGCTCCTTTATGTGCCTTTTGGCCCATCCGACCAGGGCAGACATCGCAGTAGCATCCCGATATGGTGGCTGACCAGCTGAACGTCGTTCGCCTCAGGATTCTGCTCGTCGACGATCATGTGGCGGCGCGCGAAGCTCTCGTGCGGCGTCTGCTCCACGAGCCGCGCGTCCACGTCGTCGGCCACACGGCAGACATCGCCGAGGCGGTCGCGCTCGTGGTGCAGTACCGGCCGCATGCCGCGCTCGTCGATCCCCGCCGGGAAGACGGCGCCGGCATCGACGCGATAGCCTCTGTCGCCGCGGTCGATGTACCAATGCGTCCGCTCATCGCCGCCCACGCGTCGTACTTCGATGCCGACCAGTGGGCGCGCGCAAGGGCGGCGGGAGCCCACGACTGGATCCTCAAACAGTTCGATGTGGACGCGCTCGTCCAGCGGCTCTCGCAGGCGATCGAGCGCCAACTGAACATCGGCGCCTGAGCCTGCACGGCTGCGGCCTATTCCGAACTCCTCCGGCCCTATAACCTTCTCCTGAACTCGCCGCAAACCACGGAGCAGCCGCTATGCGACCACGGATCGGCGTCATCGGCGCCGGCGTCATGGGTACGACGCACGGGAAGTCGATGCACTTCTGCCTCAAGAGCGGTCTCATCGATGGTGAGCTGGTTGGCATCGCCGAAGAGGACGCCGCCCGCCGCGCGGCGTTCGCCAGGGCGTCCGGGGTGTCGCTCGTCACGGCCAGCGCCGATGAGCTCATCGCCTCGCCCGAGATCAACACCGTGTACATCTGCACGCCGACGTTCAACCACGTCGAGCTCGCGCGGAAGGTGCTGGGGCGCGGCAAAGCGCTGTTCTGCGAGAAGCCCCTCGCCTTCAACGGCCGCGACGCCGCCATCATGCGCGACGCGGCGAAGAAGGCCGGCGTCACGCATCAGGTTGGCCTGGTCATGCGTTTCTCGCCGGTCATCGCCGTCACACGCGACCTCATCCACGATCCCGCCTCGGGCAGGCCGATGACCTGCATCATGGTCGATGACCAGTTCTTCCCTATCCAGGGCCACTACGCCAGCACCTGGCGCGGCGATGTCACGAAAGTCGGCGCAGGCACGCTGCTCGAGCACGCCATCCACGACGTGGACATCCTCATCTCCTACTTCGGGCGCGTGAAGCGCGTCTTCGGTGTCACGCGCCACTTCTTCGACAGAGAGGGCGTCGAGGACCTGAGCAGCGCCATCATGGAGTTCGAGGGCGGCGCCGTCGTCAGCCACACGTCGATCTGGCACAACCTGCTGCACCGCGGCTCCAGCCGCCGCATGCACGTCGTCTGCGAGAACGCGCAGTACAGCTGGGAGGACGACGACTACGCCGGCGCCATCCGCTGCGAGACGAACACGACCGGAGGCCGCACCGACCTCACCTCGGAAGAAGTTGTCGCGCGCTTCATCGAGCGCTTTCCCGTGACCGACGATCGGCTGAAGCAGGCGGTCATCCCGCACGACCTCGGCCAGGCGTACCTGTTGGAGGACTACACGTTCCTGAAAGCGGTCAGCGAGGATCGCCAGAGCTGGCTCGACTTCGGCGTCGCCACCTACGCCCACGAAGTCGTCGACGCGATCTACGAGTCCGCACGAGAGGGTCGGCCGGTGGATGTAGCTTCTCCTCCCTCGTAGGGAAGGAGTCAGGAGGTGAGTTATGCCCGACTACGATCTGATGATCCGCAACGGCAGCATCATCGACGGCACCGGCGCGCCCGCGCGGCCCGGCGATA
>JBBTPG010000205.1:0-1232 GCA_038066315.1 Chloroflexota bacterium
GGCGGCGGCTCTTCGTCGACGAACTCGTTGACGCCGACGACGATCTTGCGGTGCGCCTCGATGTCGCGCTGGATGCGGAACGCGTTCTCGTGGATCTCCTGCGCCTGGAAGCCGCGCTCGACGGCGGCCAGCGCGCCGCCCATGTCGTCGATGCGGCGCACGTAGTCCTCGGCGTCGCGCTCCACCTCGTCGGTGAGGTGCTCGATGTACCACGAGCCGGCGACCGGGTCGATCGTGTCGCCGACGCCCGTCTCGTAGGCGATGATCTGCTGCGTGCGCAGCGCCAGCTCCGCGGCGTGCTGGCTGGGCAGCGAGAGCGCCTCGTCGTAGCTGTTCGTGTGCAGCGACTGCGTGCCGCCGAGCACCGCCGAAAGCCCCTGCAGCGCCGTCCGCACCAGGTTGTTCACCGGCTGCTGCGCCGTCAGCGTCGCGCCGCCGGTCTGCGTGTGGAAGCGCATCATCATCGAGCGCGGGTCCTTCGCGCCGAACCGCTCCTTCACGACGCGCGCCCACAGCCGCCGCGCCGCGCGGAACTTCGCGATCTCTTCGAGGAAGTTGCCGTGGCAGGCGAAGAAGAACGCCAGCCGCGGCGCGAAGTCGTCGATCTTCAGCCCGCGGTCGAGCGCCGCCTGCGTGTACTGGATCGCGTCGGAGATCGTGAAGCCGACCTCCTGCGCGGCCGTGCAGCCCGCCTCGCGCATGTGGTAGCCGCTGATGCTGATCGTGTTCCACTGCGGCAGGTTCTCGTTGCACCACGCGAACACGTCGGTGATCAGGCGCAGCGACGGCCGCGGCGGGAAGATGTACGTGCCGCGCGCGATGTACTCCTTGAGGATGTCGTTCTGCGTCGTGCCGCCGACCTTCGCGAGATCCGCGCCCTGCTTCTTCGCGACCGCGACGTACAGCGCGAGCAGGATCGCCGCCGTGGCGTTGATCGTCATCGACGTCGTGACGGTCTCGAGCGGAATGTCGCGGAACAGCGTCTCCATGTCGTCGATCGAACAGATGGACACGCCGACCTTGCCGACCTCGCCCTCAGCCATCTCGTCGTCCGGGTCGTAGCCAATCTGCGTCGGCAGGTCGAACGCCACCGAAAGCCCCGTCTGGCCCTGCGAGAGCAAGTACTTGTAGCGGCGGTTCGACTCCTCGGCATCGGAGAAGCCGGCGTACTGGCGCATTGTCCAGAAGCGGCCGCGATACATCGTCGGCTGCACGCCGCGCGTGAACGGATA
>JBBTPG010000206.1:0-7721 GCA_038066315.1 Chloroflexota bacterium
CTCGGCAATCTCGCGATTGGAGTGGCCGTTCGCGATGAGCCGCAGGATCTCTCGCTCGCGGTCGGTCAGACCGTCGTAGTGGACGCGGTCCTCGTGTCCCGAGCGGACGCGGCGCAGGTAGTCGTTGAGCAGATAGCGCGCGATCGACGGGTAGAAGTACGCTTCGCCGCGATGGGCCGCGCGGATCGCCGTATACAGCTCAGTGGGCGTCGCTTCCTTGAGCACATATCCGACGGCTTCCGCCTTCATCAGTTCAAAGAAATACTCCGGGCTGTCCTGCGCGGTTACCGCCAGCACCTGGATCTTCGGATTCTCGGCACGGATCTGGCGCGTCGCCTCGATGCCGTTCATGCCCGGGAGCGCGATGTCCATCAAGATCACATCGGGCCGGACCGTCTTCGCCAGCGCGACGGCGTTTTCGCCGTCCGCCGCCTCTGCCACGACCTCCATCTCGGCGTTCCCCTTGAGCAAGGCGCGCAGGCCGGCCCGCACCATCTCGTGGTCATCGACGAGCATCAGCCGTATCTTGTCACTCATGCGCCGCTGCTCCCGCCGACGGGAATCACGACACGGACGTTTGTGCCGGCGCCCGGCCGCGACACCACTTCGAGCTTGCCGCCCAGCAGTGCGGCCCGCTCCTTCATCCCCATCAGCCCGAGCCCTTCGCCGTTGCCGCTCGTGTGCACGCGCGCCGGTTCAAATCCGATGCCATCATCCTGCACGCTGAGAACGATGGTCCCATTTCGCTGTGCCAACGTGACGATGGCGTGCCGCGCCTGAGCGTGCCGGGCGATGTTGTTCACGGCCTCCTGCGCGATACGGAACACCGTCGTCTCCGCGTCAAGCGACAGCCGCCGCGCCGGCCGCTCGAGTTGGGCCTCGACGGCGACGCCTGCCTCGGCCAAGCGATTGCGCGCGTAGGCCGACAGCGCGGGAATGAGTCCCAGATCGTCGAGGTCGCTGGGCCGCAGCGCGACGATGATCTTGCGGATCTCCCAGAGCGCGTCCGTGAGAATGCCGCGTATATCCGACAACCCCTCTCGCGTACACCGCTGCCGCGCGGGAACACGCTCTTCCAGTTCGCCGACGCGGACCGCCGCCGCGGAGAGGAGCTGCACGGCCTCGTCGTGCAGCTCGCGCCCGATGCGCCGGCGCTCCTCTTCCTGAGCACGGATCACCGCTCCGACGGTCGCCTGCAACTGTTCGTTCAGCGCCGCGGCGCGCTCGTGCAAGACCGCGAGCTCCTGCCCGCGGCGCACGGCTTCCGCCTTCTGGTACGCCGCCTCGGAGATCTCGTGACGCTGCTCGCGTGAAAAGTAGGCGCCCAGCAAGGACACGACGAGGAAGCTGCCTGTACTCCCGATCGCGACGTCGGTGGACAGGCCTTCGGCGAATGCGATCGCCGCAAGCGCGGTGCCAATGGCGAGCAAGACCGCGGCGGCGGCGGCCCGCAGCTTGAGCGTCGCGACAGCGAACAGCAGCACCGGAATGTAGATCAGATACAACTGATGAGACGCATCGTGTGAGAAGAACACGACCGCCGCATCAAAGAGCAACAGCAGAAGCGTCCAGGCGTGAAACGGCCACCCGCGACGCGACTGCTGGACCATGCGATTGAAGATCTGCGAGTACGTGCCCAGGTTGCCGAGTGCAGCCGCGCCGAGCAGACCCCACACGATCCAATGCGCGCCCATGTCAGTGGGGGAATGGTGCGGAATGGTGAGTGCTGTGATGCCGGCCAGGGTAATCCACGCCACGTTCCGGGCTACTGCCGCCGTTCGCAGCCGGAATCCGACCAGGAGCTCTTGCTCGCCTACTGCTTCCAACCCGCGTGTCGTCATATGCCAGCGCTCGCACTACTCGATCCTAGTATGGATGCCGGGGGCCGCCGCGAGCATGGTCCGGATGCCCTCGATTCCCGCGCCGTTCGATACAAATCGCGGTTCGCCTGTCATGTGTACGCGGCGCGACGGGGCTGTGCCGCAGGCCATATCCGTCGATACGGTGGCTCGCGGCAGCACGCCTGCAATGGAACGGTTGTCCGGTATCCGGCCTGTCAGTCCGCGATCCAGGTGCCTGCTGGTGCAGGGCCGTGCTACTAGCGGCGCGTAGCTAGTCGGCGGCGATGAATAGCGTCTTTGCGCGATACCCCAGGGGATACGCGCTGCCTACATTAGACATGGAGGCAGCGAGCGGTCATGAGCACACTCCAGCAAGCATCGAACACCAGCGTGCGCATCGTGGGTCCACGTCGCCGTCCTCACGTCGTCCTCAATCCAATCACGGTCTTGGGCGCATTGGTCGCCTGCACGGGGATCGGCGGAGCGGGCTTTGCGCTGGTCGCCGGCTTCCTCGATGAGGATCCCAGCGCCATCAAGGGCATTCTCGGCTACGTCGTGATGCCGTCGCTGGCCCTCGGCGGCGTGGTGCTCATGCTGGCGGGGATCATGCTGGGCGCGTGGCGCCACTCGCGAAAGGCTGCGGCTGCGGGCGAGCGCGCCGGTGTGCACGTCGACATCGGCAGCCCGTACCAGTTGCTGGGGATCGCCATGTTCGGCGCCATCGCCGTGGGATCGCTCACGGTGTTCGGCGGCACGACGTACCGGGCCATTGAGTTCATGGAGTCCACCACATTCTGCGGCACCTGCCACACGGTCATGCAGCCGCAGGTCGATGCCCACCTGACCTCGCCCCACGCCGCGGTCGAGTGCACGAAGTGCCACATCGCCTACCGGTCCGGTCCTTTGGGGCCGAACGCAACGGCCTACATCAACGCGAAGATCGGCGGCCTCCGCCAGACGCTGGCCGTGATGACGGGCAGCTACGACACGCCCATCAGGGCGCCGGTGGAGAAGATTCCGCACGCGAGCGCCACCTGCGAAAGCTGCCACGCGCCCGACAAGAACTATGGCGTCATGATCCGGCAGTTCAACTCGTCCGCACCCGATGAGAAGAACAGCCGCCATACGCGCGTGCTGGCGTTCCAGGTCGGCGGCGGCAAGGCGGGCGATGCCACCGCGATCCACTGGCATGCGACGGCCAGAGTCTGGTACCGCGCGACGGACGAACTCAGGAGCGTCGTCTCATGGGCCGGTGTGGAAACGCAAGACGGTCTGGAAGAGTGGATCAACCCGAACGTCCCCGTGGGCGAACCCGGCGGACGGCAGCTCATGAGTTGCATCGACTGCCACAACCGCGTTGGCCATCGGATCCCCGGCCCGGATGAGTTGGTGGACAGCGCATTGGATAGCGGCCGCTTAGACCGCAACCTGCCGTACCTCAAGCGCGAAGCCGTTCGGCTGCTCGGCGGCGACGGCCTGGGCGCCAATCCGGACGTGCTCGCCGCGCAGCTCCGCCAGCCCACATGGTTCGACCAGCTTGCTGGCTTCTACAACGACAACTACCCGGAGATCGCGGCGTCGAAGCACGACTCCATCCGCAACGCGATCGACGAGCTGAAGAGCATCTCGAAGCAGATCCTGTACCCGGACATGCGCGCCGGCTGGCTGACCTACCCGGACAATCTAAGCCACCGCCTGCCCGAAGGCCTCAAGACGGCGGCGGGGCAGGAGAACCTGGGATGCTTCCGCTGCCACGGCACGCTCGTGAAGTCGCTGACCGGCGAGCGCCTCGCCGGCACGATGGGCGGCGACAGTTGCCTGTCCTGCCACGGTCTCGGCGAGGGCTCAGAGCTCCAAATCGGCAAGGGCGACCCGACCCAGGCGGAGACGTGCGCGCTCTGCCACGTGAACGTCGACACCCGGCAGATTGGCGGCTCGACTGCCGGCGGTGAGGGTGAGTCGCCGCTGCTACCCACGGATCAGCTACACCAGCGTTGACGCGGCCCATTCGCTGCCAGGGGCAAGCGGCGCGTTGATCGCGCGAAACGGCGGCGGCCAGTCTGGACAAGCTGCCAATCAGGAATACCGCTCCTCCCTCCAGGGGTCGCCGTGGATGTGGTACCCGTACATCTCCCAGAAGCCCGGCTTCTCGTCGTCCATGAACACCATGCCGCGCACCCACTTCGCGCTCTTCCAGAAGTAGAGCTTCGGCACCACCAGCCGCAGCGGCCAGCCGTGCTCCTTCTCCAGCGGCTGCCCGTTGTGCTGGTAGGCGAACAGCACGCCGTCGTCCATCAGCTCCGCCAGCGAGATGTTCGTCGTGTAGCCGCCGTAGCTGTGCAGCATCACGTGCTTCGCCTCAGGCTTCACCTTCAGCCGCTCCGCGAGATCCGTGAACTTCACGCCCGCCCAGTCGTTGTCGAACTTGCTCCAGTGCGTCACGCAGTGAATGTCCGAGCGCAGCGTCGTCTGCGGCAGCGCCGTGAACTCGTCCCACGTGAAGTGCGCCTCATCCTCGACGAGACCCACCACCGAGAACTTCCACGTCGCCAGGTCGATGGCCGGGACGCCGCCGTAGTGCAGCACCGGCCACCCGTCCGTCAGCTTCTGCCCGGGCGGCAGCCGCTCCCCGAACCGCTCCCGGTCTTCCTTCCCGCGCTTGTTGAACAGATCGAGTGCCATGCCCCGTTCCTCTGAGTTGTCCTTGCGAATGGCTGCCGGCGCCGCCGGGCCGTCCGGGTTGTGATGAAGAGTGACTTCAGCGACCGAAATGGTTCACGGCGTCTTGACGCAGATCACGTTATCGTGCTTCTTCAGCTCGGCGTCGTTCGTCACGCACTGCTGATCCTTCGGCACGGCGCCCTCCAGCGAAGCGTAAAACTTCGCCGATTGCCCGTCCGACGAATACCAGTACCCGATCTTCAGCGGGTCGCTGATGGCCTCGCCGCCGGCCAGCGCCTGGATCTTGCAGCCGCGGTCGATCTCCTTGTACGTGCACAACGACTGTACGTTCCCGTTCGTCGACGGATACGAGCCGTCGCCCGCCTTGGCCGTGCCTGCCGCGCCCAGCAGCAGCAGCAAATCGCCGCGCCGCTTCTCGTCGCGTGCCGCCGGATCGCCGGTCGCCTGCCCCACGATCGTCGGCCGCGGCCTCGGCGTCGGCGCGAAGCCGAACGGCGTCGCCGTTGGTCCGACGTACGCACCGCGCACGGGCGTGCCGATCTCGCCCAGCGGCGGCTTCGGCGTCGCTTCCCCGCCCTTCGTCACGTCGAGCCACGCGACCGCCAGCAGCGCCAGTCCGACCAGCCCCACCGGCCCGATGATGTCCCAGCGCAGGCCTCGCGCGCGTTCCAATCGCCCCTCCGCAACCGGGCTTCAGCCCGCGCCCACTATATCAGCCGTGCCGAACCATCGGCTCAGACCTCAGCCGAAGCCATCTTGCTCCCGCGCGCAGAGTCCAACGGCCCTCACCTGAGCCCCGCGGGAGCGCTATGCTGGCGAACAACGCATAGACAGCCATACCGAGGAGGGGCACCATGAAATTCGGCCAGCTTCACCTGTTCGAGAATCCGATCGGGCGGAGTGAGAAGGAGATCGTCGACGAACAGTTCGACGTCATGGTGCGCGCTGAGGAGTTTGGCTTCGATTCGGTCTGGCCCGCCGAACACCACTTCAGCGAGTACGGCTACTGCGCCTCGCCCGCCGTCACGCTCGCCGCCGTCGCCGCCCGCACGAAGACGGTACGCCTTGGTACGGGCGTCGTCGTCCTGCCGCTGAATCATCCCGTCCGCGTCGCCGAAGACTTCGCGCTGATCGACCTCATGTCCAACGGCCGCGTCGACCTCGGCGTCGGACGCGGCTACCAGCCGCACGAATTCGCCGGCTACGGCATCGACCAGACGCGCTCTCGCGATATCTTCCGCGAGGGCGTCGAGATCATCCAGAAGGCGTGGACGGAAGATCGCTTCAGCTATGAAGGCGAGTTCTACAAGGTCCACGACCTCAGCGTCCGCCCGAAGCCGATGCAACAGCCCCATCCGCCGATCTGGATGGCGTCGCTGTCGCCCGACACGTTCCAGCTCTGCGGGAAGTACGGCTTCAATCTCATGTGCGCGCCCGTATTCGGGTTCAACGTCAACACCGGCGCGGCGCAGATTGAGGAGTACCGGCAGGCGCTGCGCGACCACGGCCGCCGTCCCGAAGACCACGAGATCGCCGGCCTCACGATCACTTACGTCGCCGAGACCACGCAGCAAGCCCTCGCCGACTTCCGCGAGGCCGTGATGTGGTACTACCGCACCTTCGCGCGCTACATCGCGCCGCCGAAAGGCCAGCCCGCCGTCGAGACGTACGAGTTCTACCAGCGCGCCCGCGAGTTCCTCGAGGTCGTTGAGTGGGACGCCGTCGTCGATGCCGGCGCCGTCGTCTGCGGCAGCCCGGAGCAGGTGGCCGATCGCATCGCGCAGATCCAGGAGCTGACCGGGATCACGCACTATCTCGCGTGGACCCGCATCGGCGGCCTCGCCCACCCCAAGGTGATCCGGAGCATGGAGCTGATGGCGGAGCGCGTGATGCCGCAGCTCAAGAAGGCCGCGGCGAGGTAGCCGCCGATCGCGGCGAGTGGGAGACGGGTCCGCCGCTACCCAACCCGCTTATCGCGTGGCGTCTCCGGTTCCTCGTCTCCGCCAAGCTGATACGGCACTTCGGCGATCACCGTGTTCGGCCGGTCCAGCAACGCGTTGCGCAACCGCCGCGCCGACTGGTTGTGCAGGAAACGCTGCCACGGCCACGCCGTCCGGAACTCCGGCAGCACCACCGTCACATACTGCCCGGAGTCCTTCTTGTCGAGCGCTTCGATGTACGAGATGATCGGCGCCACGAACGAGCGATACTCGGAGGTGATCACCACGAGCGGTACATCGAGTACGGCCGCTTCCCATTCGTCGCGTAACGCATAGCCGCGCTCCAGATCGTCGGTGATGTGCAGCGCCGTCACGTTGGGCGAGATCGCTCGCGCGTAGTCTACGGTGCGCAGCACCGCGCGGTTCAGCTCGTCGATGGGCACCAGCACCACCTGCTTGCGCCGTTTCGCCGCTTCGACGATCGCACCCTTCGGGACGGCAAGCTTCCGCTCGACGTCCGTGTAGTGCCGGTAGATCGCCCACAGGAGGAAGCCCAGCACGACGATCGCCACCATGGCGATCCATGCGCCCTCGGCGAACTTCGTGCCGCCGACGATCACCGCGACCACGCCGGTGGTCACCGCGCCGATCGAATTGATGACGATGCTCGACCGCCAGCTCGTGCCCCGGAGCCGAAGCCAGTGGATGATCATCCCGCTCTGCGACAAGGTGAACGAGAGGAATACGCCAAAGGCGTACAACGGGATCAGCCGGTTCACGCTGGCGTCGAACACCACGAGCAAGAATGCGGATGCTCCGCCCAGCACCAGGATCCCGTTCGAGAAGGCGAGGCGATCACCGCGGAAGAGAAACTGGTGCGGCAAGAAGCGGTCACGCGCGAGGATCGAGCCAAGACGCGGGAAGTCGGCGTACGCCGTGTTCGCGGCAAGAAACAGGATCAGTGCGGTGAACGCCTGGATCGCGTAGAAGATGACATTATCGCCGAAGACGGTCTTCGCGATCTGCGCGGGCGCGGAGATCGCGTCGGAGTGGCGGACACCCAGCTGGCTTGCCAGCACGGTGATGCCGAAGAACAGCACCGCCAGGATGATCGCCATCCACATCAACGTCGCCGCGGCATTCTTCGGTTCCGGTTTCTTGAATGCCGGAATGCCGTTGGAAATCGCCTCGACGCCGGTCAGCGCCGCCGAACCTGACGAGAACGCGCGCAGGATGAGGAACCAGCTCACGCCCGCGG
>JBBTPG010000206.1:7821-14237 GCA_038066315.1 Chloroflexota bacterium
GTCGCCTCGACGTCCGGCAGCGCCTGCTTCCGCGGCACGCGCACCCGTTCGTGCTCGTCGCCGCCATTCGCGCCAGCACCGCCGCCGCCGGGACGCTCAGCCACGCAACCCTCCCGTCACATCGGAGAGCGCGTCCCGCCAGTACTCGCGTCGAGAAGAAGTGGAAGTATCGAAGCGCAGCGTGGCCGTAGGCGCCGTCGCGCGTCGCAGTTGTATTTGCACGCGTCGATCGTATCGCCGCGTCCCCCGCAGGTAAAGCCGCCGTCAGTAAGAGGATGTGGCAGCCGTCCCCGGTCGAAACGTCGCCGCGGGAGGCCCGTGAGTCCCACTCAGCCGCTTCCTCCCTTCGTGCTCCCCACGGGCCGCAGGCTTCGTGGATCGTTCCCTGACCCCCGCCGTCTGCTACCATGCCCCCAACATGAACACGGTCCGAACTCCTGAGGTGCGCACAACCCGCGGTCCATCGCCGCGGGGCGTCATCGGCTGCCTTCCCCTTCCCCGATAGGCAGGCCGATCCGCCGGTGACTATACTGGCGAGACATCCAGGAGAATCCGCTTCCATGCAGAAGCTCGAACTCTACGACACCACGCTCCGCGACGGCGCCCAGATGGAGGGCATGTCCCTCTCCGTCGAGGACAAGCTCAAGATCGCCCGCAAGCTCGACGAGCTGGGCGTCCACTACATCGAAGGCGGCTGGCCCGGCAGCAACCCCAAGGACGCCGAGTTCTTCGTCCGCGCCCAGTCGCTGAACCTCCAGAACGCCCGCCTCGCCGCCTTCGGCTCCACCCGCAAGGCCGGCGGCGACGCCGCCACCGACGCCAACCTCCGCGCCCTGCTCGACGCGCGCACGCCCGTCGTCACGCTCGTCGGCAAGACCCACGACCTCCACGTCCGCGAAGTCCTCGAGACCTCGCTCGAAGAGAACCTCGCGATGATCGCCGACTCCGTCCGCCACGTGGCGCAGAACGGCCGCACCGTCTTCTTCGACGCCGAGCACTTCTTCGACGGCTTCTACGCCGACCGCGCCTACGCCCTGAGCTGCCTGAAAGCCGCCGCCAGCGCCGGCGCCTCCTGCCTCGTCCTGTGCGACACCAACGGCGGCATGACGACGCAGCAGCTCGTCGACGCCATCCGCGCCGTCAGGGCGGAGACCGATGCGCCGCTCGGCATTCACACCCACAACGACGCCGATCTCGCCGTCGCCAACACGCTCGCCGCCGTCGGTGAGGGCGTCGTGCAGGTGCAGGCGTGTGTCAACGGCTACGGCGAGCGCTGCGGCAACGCCAACCTCATGAGCATCATCGCCAACCTCAAGCTCAAGCTCGGCATCGACGTCGTCACAAACGAGCAGCTCGCGATGCTCACGGACGTCAGCCGCTACGTCAGCGAGATCGTCAACCTCGTGCCGGACCCGTACCAGCCGTACGTCGGATCGAGTGCGTTCACGCACAAGGGCGGCCTGCACGTCGCCGCCGTGCTCAAGACCGACGTCAGCTACCAGCACGTGCCGCCCGAGTCCGTTGGCAACTCGCGCCGCCTGCTCGTGTCCGAGCTCGGCGGCAGCAGCGGCGTCCAGCAGAAGCTCAAGGAGCGCGGCATCGAGTTCGAGCTCTCGCGCGAGGAAGCGCGCGCGCTGCAGGAGCTCGTCAACACGCAGGAGGCGAAGGGCTACGCGTTCGAAGGCGCCGAGGCCTCGTTCGAGATGCTGGTCCGGCGCGCCCGCCCCGGCTACGCGCCGCCGTTCGAGCTCGATGACTACTGGATCATCGAGCGCCGCGCCGCGGCCGACGCCACGCACGACCGCGAGATGCAGGCCGAAGCGATGGCGAAGGTCCGCATCGACGGCAACCTCCGCCAGACCGCCGCCGAGGGCAACGGCCCCGTCAACGCGCTCGACGCCGCCGTCCGCAAAGCGCTCGTCGAATTCTTCCCGACGATCTACGCCGTCAAGCTCGTCGACTTCAAGGTGCGCATCATCGACAGCGCCGCCGGCACCAGCGCCGCCGTCCGCGTCCTCATCGAGTCGAGCGATGGTGAGCGCTTCTGGACCACCGTCGGCGCCAGCACCGACATCATCGAAGCCTCCTGGCTCGCCCTCGCCGACTCCCTCGAGTACTTCCTCGTGAAGCGCGCCGGCTGGCTGCCGGGTTGATCGACAGCTTGTAACCGCGGATCGATCGAGAGGGCTCGCTGCCGCGGGCCGTTGATTGTCCCCGGTGGAAAAAATCGCGAATAATAACGAGTCAACCAGTCGCACTGGCGGCAGGCACTGCCGCACAGGATCAGCTTAGCATCATCATTCGCGTTCGCGGAGCCCCCGGTGTCACCTGACACGCGCCGAGAACTCGCCGTGGGTGCTGCACCATCGCAAGCCGACGTTTCGTTCCAGGCAGGGTGCGGGAGCGCCGCGAGCTCCGTCTACGCCGGCGCAGCGCCCATCGCGCTCAGGATCGCCGCCGTCGACGGCATGCCACGCTCGTAGAACCGCACGATGCCGCCGCGGTCGATGCCCACGACTGTCCGGTTCACCAGTGTGACGATCGGGATCGGCATCAGCGCGTCGTAGGCGCGTGACACCTTGCCGCCGTCATCCAGCAGCAGCGGTGTCTTGAACCCGTGCTTCTCGGAGAACTTCTTGTGGTTCGACGCGCTGCCCGGATTGACGCCGAACACCTTCACACCCGCCGCGACGTACTTGTCGTAGTCGTCCCGCGCCGAGCACAGCTGCTTCGTGCACCCGGGCGTGTTGTCCGCCGGATAGAACATCAGCACCACCGACGACGCCCCCCGGAAGTCCGCCAGCCGCACGGCGCTCCCATTCTCGTCCTCCAACTCAAACTCCGGCGCCTTCTCTCCGACGCTGATCATCAGCACACTCCATCCCTAACGCCCGCGCGGCCCGTTGGTTCGCACAGTGTACGCCCGCTGCTACTCCTGTGGTTGCCGTCGTGTCGCGAATGTGGCATAGCCGCCCCCGCCTGTAATGCGCCGAAAGACGATGGATCGCGGGCGCCCCGCCTGCCCGCCGCGTGCGAACGTTTGGCACAGCCGTTCCCGATCGGTGTCATCCGTGATTCCGCCCCGTCCCCCTCGCGCGACTGCGCGACTGATGGATGCGGAAGCATGAAATCCACGATAAACTAGCTAAGGACTTCGCAAACCTACTTCACCTAGACCGAGCCCGTCCCTACAATGCCCCCGACTTCGAGAGCGAATTCACAGGAGCACCGACATGACCTACGTCATCACCGAAGCCTGCATTGGCACCAAGGACCGATCCTGCGTCGACGTCTGCCCTGTGGACTGCATCCACGACGAGGGCGACGACGACAAGATCCTGTACATCGACCCCGACGAGTGCATCGACTGCGGCGCTTGCGAGCCCGCCTGCCCCGTCAACGCGATCTTCGCCGAGGACGACGTCCCCGATAACCTCAAGGCCTACACCGAGATCAACGCCCTCTGGAGTAAGGACAAGGCCGGCGCCCGCGCCAAGGTCGACGCCATCGCCCCGTAGCAACCAGGGCAACACACGTACGAATGCAAGCTCAAGGCCCGGACGCAGCGTCCGGGCCTTGAGCTTGCCCTGGATCGCAGGCGCCCCCGCCTGCACGTCGCGCCAGACAATCGTGCGACCAGCGACCAGCGATCGTCTGACCAGATTCACGCCGTCAGAAGCGCGAGAATCCGGTCAGTGCTTGGTCAGAATTTGCCCGTACGATGAGTTGTTGGGGCCTGTAGCGGATTTGCCCTCGCTGCCGCAGGCTTCGGTTGGTGGCGGGGTGGCGCGTCACGGTTGCGTGGTTGCGCCGCCCTCCGCCGGTCGCGCCTCCGCGACTCGCTCGATCCGCCTCGCTTTCCGCGATGCATGCTGCCACGCGATCGACGCCTCCGCCGCCAGGATCAGCAGCCCCGACCAGATCACGATGTCACCAGGGCTCGCCACGAATCCGCCACCGCCGACCCGCACGATGATGCTGTCGCCCAGCGCCACAAGCTGCCCCTCGCCCCGCTCGACGAGCACATCCTTCGAACCGGAGATCCACGCGCCTGTCACATACGCGTCCGCGTGCTCCGCGCCGAGCGCCGACACCAGCGTTGATCGCTCCATCGGCATCAGCCCGCCGTTCGCGACGATCACGCACAGGTTCGCCGCCAGCCCCACGAAGATCACCCATACGCCCAGCCGCCCGCGATAGGCCCACAGCGCCACAGGCGCCAGCGCGATCGTCACGGGCACGGCGACCCGCACCGGCGCCGCCCATGGCGACAGCCGCACCACGCCGAACTGCACCATCACCAGGCACAGCGCCAACGTGGCGCTTAGCGCAATCGTGTTCCGTGCGATCGACACACCATCGCCTTCCCGCAAACCGGCGCTGGCAGAGCGTCGCCGGCGCCGCAGGAGTATCGACAGCGGAGCGTGCCTTATCCACAAGAGGAATCGGCGCCGTAGGACAGCCCTGAAACGTCTGAGATCGCCTTCCCTCATACGGAAGGGCGCTGGGGTCAAATTCCAATGTGGCACGGCCGTCCGGTCAAAGAGTCGCCGGAGGAGACCTGTGAGTCGGCCACGACCAAGTCCCCGCCATACAGCACACCCCACCGCGCCGGCCTCCTCTCCGCCCGGCAGAGAGGAGGTGGCCGATAGGCCGGAGGTGAGGTCGGGCGGGGCGGGGTGCGGCGGTCCAGAACAGACACGCTCCCACCCCACCCCGATCTGTGTAATCTGTGTAATCTGTGGTTCCCTCCGCCGTCCCTCAAAACTGTTGTTCGTCCTAGATACGTGTGATAGGATTCGCTGCCTAATAGCGTAGAAATTCACAAACTTTTCGCGACGGGAGAGCCAGCCGTTGATCGAGCAGTTTGGACGGGGCGGTTTCCTCCTTGTCTTCGCCGTCATCTTCCCGCTGGTCCCCATCCTCGCGTCCGTCGCGCTCGGCATCGTGAAGATCCGCCCCAAAGCGCCTGACCCCATCAAGGAGTCCGTCTACGAGTGCGGCATGGTGCCCATCGGCGACGCGCACGTCCGCTACAACGTGCGCTACTACCTCTTCGGCCTCCTCTTCGTCGTCTTCGATGTCGAGGCCGTCTTCCTCTACCCCTGGGCCGTCGCCTACCGCCACCTCGGCGTCTACGCCTTCGTCGAGGCGATGATCTTCATCGGCGTCCTCGTCGTCGGATTCGCGTACGCCTGGCGCAAGCGCGCACTGGAGTGGCTCTAGTGCCGCATCCCGTCACCCTCACGCTCACCGGCGCGCAAGTGGCCGACCGCATCCGCGGTGCTCTGTCCGCCGCCGCGGTCCGCAGCGACGCGGCCGGCTACGTCGTGTTGGAACCGGCGACCGCCTTCGACGCCATGCGCGTGATCCGTGACGACGCGCAGCTCGACGGCAAGTTCCTCGTGCAGATGTGCAGCGTCGACATGATCTCGCGCATCGACGTCGTCTACCACTTCGCCTCGCTCGCGCAGAACCACATCTTCGAAGTGAAGGTGCCCGCCGACCACGAGCACCCGGAGGTGCCGTCGATCAGCCCGCTCTGGTCCGGCGCGATCCTGCAGGAGCGCGAGATCTACGACCTGATGGGCGTGAAGTTTCCCGGCCACCCGGAGCTGACGCGCCTCTTCCTGTGGGAGTCGTTCCCGGGCCACCCGCTGCGCAAAGACTTCATGTCGATGCCCGGCGGCCAGAAGTCCGGCCTCAGCCAGTTCCCGAAGCAGGTCGCAGGCCAGACGGGCCAAGAGTTCCGCCCGAGCCGCCCCGGCACGGGCGAGTAGTTACGTGTAAGCGCCTCTCCCTCTCCCCTTGTGGGAGAGGGCCGGGGTGAGGGGTCAGATGCCCATCAAGTCAGCGCCGGTCGAAGTCAACATCGGGCCACAGCACCCGAGCACGCACGGCGTGTTCCGCATGGTCGCGAAGATCGACGGCGAGCGCATCGTCGACGTGAAGATGGTCGTCGGCTACCTCCACCGCAGCATGGAGAAGCTGGCCGAAGAGCGCACGTTCACGCAGAACATCCCCTTCACCGACCGCATGGACTACCTCGCCGCCATGTCCGGCAACCTCGGCTACTGTCTCTCCGTCGAGAAGCTCGCCGGCATCGACGTGCCGGAGCGTGCGCAGTACCTTCGCGTCATCTTCGCCGAACTCCAGCGCGTCGCCAGCCACCTCATGGCCACGGGCACCTTCATCAACGACTGCGGCGCCTGGCAGACGCCCGTCATGTACTGCCTCCGCGACCGAGAAAAGGTCCTCGACCTCTTCGAGATGACCTGCGGCGCGCGGCTCACCACGAACTACATGCGCATCGGCGGCGTCGCCTTCGATGTCCCCGACGAGTTCTTGCCCGCGCTCGACCGCCTCGTCAACGACGACCTGCCGTACCGCTTCGAGGAGTACGACCAGCTCCTCGT